>JADJWI010000006.1 GCA_016716435.1 Acidobacteriota bacterium
CCGAACGACTGAATTTCTATTTCGCTTTTCCCTGATTTGGCGACGGCCTCTTGTGCGGCCCGGATCGCTTCCTGGTCGCCTAAGTAGTAGCTTCTTCAACCGCTTCAGGTCGCCATCGAGTTCATAAACAAGCGGCACGCCGGTCAGGATATTTAGGTTCACGATCTCCTCCGTCCGAGATACCGTCAGATGCGTTACCAATAACCGCAGGCTATTGCCGTGTGCCGCAACGATCAGCCGCTTCCCTGCCTTCACCTTTGGACCGATCTCGTTTTCCCAGTAGGGCTGGACACTCGACGGTGTCAGCTAACACTCCGGCCTTCGGAAAATTCTCGATCCCCCGCACTGGAGCGAGGATCATTCCCGAGATATCGCTCATCACGGTTCGTCACTCCGGCGGCGGAACGTCGCAGCTCCTTCGCCAGATCAGCACCTGTTCATCGCCCGGCTGCGCCGACGGTCTTTGCCCTATCAAGCCCCTGCAAACCGCCGCCAGTGCCCGCTCATTGAGCAGCCACGACTTCGTCTCCGGGATCCACATCAGGTCCATCTCGCCGAGGCACCAGCCAAAGCGTCCTGATCGCCCGCTTCAGCACAAATGTGTATGCCTCATCGCGAACGTAAACCCCTCTCGGCCGTTAGCAATTCACCCGCCGCCTTTGCCTCGGCAATTCCTTCCTCGGAAAGATCGACGTCCTTCCAACCGGTAAACCGATTTTCCTTGTTCCACTGGCTCTCGCCGTGACGAATTGAACTAATTTATGCATTCTCAAATCTTAAGCCGAAAACATTTTTCAAAAGCCGTAAGCTTTTAGCCTTAAACTCTTAGCCCATATCGGAACTCCTGGCTTACAGCTTCGGCTAGCGGCTTAGAGCTATTTTCTAACCTCACCCACAAGATAGAGCGGGCCGGTAACCAAAAATTAGCTCTGTCGATCCCGCGGCCGCCAGGGCATCTTCAACCGAGTTCGTTGTGACTATCTTTTCCGCGTCAAAGCCCTCAGGCACGAACTCCAAAAGCTCCTCGCCGGTCATCGCGCGTGAATTTACGAGGTTGCGTCAATATCAATCGTTCAGCCCGCGGCCAAAGATCTCTCTGCGATCTCGGCAACGTCTTTGCCCCGCATCGCCGAAGATCATTGCGAGCGGCCGCTTTTCCCAACATACGTGAGATAGGCTACCAGCGCTAGCTCCGGCTAGGTTTTAGGCTCCGTCGAGCAAAACATTGTCGATGTATTCAAGCCGCCCTGGATGGATCGCAGTGTTGAGCCCTTTGCGAATATTTTCATCGGTGATCGGAAAATACTTTCGCAATATATCCGCCACGAGGATCGCGACTTCGGCATTCGCGACCTGGTGAGCACCGAGAAGGCTCAGGTTACTTGTAAGAGATCGCAGGGGCATCCCAAGTGCTTTCGTCAAAACCACGGCTGTCTCACGCACAAAAAAAACACCTCTACTATGTGCCTCTCCGATCACGCCCTCGGAGAACGTTCATCACCGCAGGCGATTGCCGGCCGATCACCACGGCTTCGGTCTGTTGGCGGATTATCGCCGCCTTTTCCGCCGCGATCTGTTCGATCGTATCGCCGAGGTATTCCTGATGGTCGAGGTCGATCTGCGTGATGGCAGCTATCTCTGCATTGGCGGGGGTTGTTGCATCGGGCCTGCCACCGAGACCGGTTTCGAGTATTGCGAGTTCAACCGTAGCCTCAGCAAAAGCAAGCAAAGCGATCGCCGTCACCTGTTCAAGAACGTCGGACGATACGCAAGCCGTCCATCTGAAAAGCCGCTCAGAAGTCTCGCACATGGGTAGCGAGCCGTGCAAAATCGCCTTCGCTAATATCGGCCCCGTCGATCTTGATCCGTTCGGTTATCGAGACAAGATGCGGTGAAGTGTAGAGCCCTCGCCGAATGTCCGCTTGGACGCAGATCGAATCAAGAAAAGCGCAGACCGACCCCTTACCGTTCGTCCCCGCGACCTGCACCTTCAAATACTTTTTCATGCCTTCGGATTTCCAAGCTCAGCCAATAACGTACGGATATTCTCCAGCCCAAGCTTCATCGCCTCGACCTCGTTGCCGAGCGAGTACAGATACTTTTCAGACTCCTGAAAATTCGTGTTATTTGATTGCCAGTAGGCGACGATGATAATTGATCTGGCCGAGGTGATAATTCAGGTGCGTTGCGAGGAACCAGGAAGAACTCGGTCGACATCGGATGGCCGAAGACCTCGATCGGGTACGTTTTCTGAAGGTCCTCGTCGGTGATCTTTGCTAGAACCGCTTTGACGTCGGCTGCGGCCGCATCGACCTCCGCTAATAGCGTCGCCCTGGGACGAACCTTGAAGCAAACTCAGCATCGCGGTCGCGAACATATTCCGTCCCGCCGAGCACGGCCCCGAAAAAATGCCGCAGATTCCCTGCAAGATGCAGGCAAAGATTGCCCGCCGAGTTAGCGATCTCGCCCTCGACCCGCCATAGATCGCCTTCGTTCGCGTAGGCCTCGACCTCAGCTTTGAGTTTCGCGAGGTCGCGTTCAAAAATTTCGATCAGGACGTTTTGGAGCATCTTTGGATCAGGCAGCTTTGCGGTCGTTCATCATAAAACCAAGCAGGCGAATGATCGCCGTCCGCATTTCTCGGCGGTCAACTACCAAATCGACCATTCCGTGTTCTAGCAGGAATTCGCTGCGTTGGAAGCCTTTTGGGAGTTTTTGTCGGATCGTTTGTTCGATGACTCGCGGGCCGGCAAAGCCGATGAGGGCTTTGGGTTCGGCGATTATTACGTCGCCAAGCATTGCAAAGCTCGCTGTAACCCCGCCGGTTGTCGGATCTGTCAGCACCGAAATGAACGGCAGTCCTGCCTTGTCGAGCAGCGAAAGGGCCGCCGAGATCTTGCCCATCTGCATCAGCGAGAGCGTGCCTTCCTGCATCCTCGCTCCGCCCGAGGCAGAGAAAATGATGACCGCGCCTTTATTCTCGAGAGCCCGCTCGATCTGCCGCGTGATCTTTTCGCCGACCGCCGAGCCCATCGACCCGCCAATGAACGACATATCCATCGCCGCCGCGTAAACAAGATGCCCGCCGACCTTTCCGCTGCCCGAAATGATAGCTTCCGGCAACCCCGAGGCCGCCTTTGCCGCCTCGATCCGGTCCTTGTAGGGCTTCGTATCTACAAAACCGAGCGGGTCGGTCGAGGTGACCTCGTCGTCAACCCGCTCATATTTGCCGTCGTCAAACAGCGCGTCCAACCGCTCGATCGCCGAATAACGAAAATGGTGACTGCAGTGCGTGCAGACCTGCTGCGACTCGATCAGCTCACGCTTATACAACGGATTTTCGCAATCCGGGCATTTAATAAAGATCCCGGACGTGTTAACCGTCCGCTCTTCCTCGGGCTGTGCAGCGTCGATCTTCGGTTTGTCTCGCCTAAACCAGGCCATAAGTTCTCACGATCTCGTCAGGCCATTCCCAACCGCCTGCGGCGGCATCGGCCTTTCTCTTTTTGGCTAAATAAGCTCTAAAGATTAACACTAAATCCAACCGTATGTTCGGTCACCTTAGCACAGCTAGCATCTGTTCGTGTATCGTTCCATTGCTCGCGACGATCGGCGGCGTGTAGATGCTGAACGGCGAGCCGTCGTAGTAGCTGACCGTCCCGCCGGCCTCCTCTATCAGCAGCTTTCCGGCGGCGACGTCCCACGGGTTCAGGCCTTCTTCCCAAAACCCGTCGAATCTTCCGCATGCAACATAAGCGAGATCGATCGCCGCCGAACCATCGCGGCGAACTCCGCGCGATGTCAGTAAAAACTCGGTGAGGTGCCGGGCAAACTTCTCGCGGTGCTTGATGTCGTACGGGAAGCCGGTAACAAGCAACGCATTCCCAAGCTCGTCGGTCCGCGAAACCCGGATCGGCTTCCCGTTGAGCGTCGCTCCGCGGCCCTTTTCAGCTGTGAAAAGCTCGTCGCGGGTCGGGTCGTAGGTCACACCGAGCACGACCTCGCCTTCGTGTTCAAGCGCGATGGTCACGCAAAAACAAGGATAGCCGTGAGCATAGTTCGTCGTTCCGTCGAGCGGGTCGATTATCCATTTGTGCCCGCCGTCAACGCCGGTGACGACCGCGTTTCCGGCTTCCTCGGCCAGGATCGCGTGTCGCGGAAAATGCGACTTGATCCGTTCGACGATCAACGCCTCCGACGCAAGATCGGCTTCGGTAACAAGATTGATGTCGCCCTTTTTCGTGACGCTCTCTATCCGTCCGAACTTCTCAAGCAAAACACGCCCGGCATCCCGGGCGGTTTCGATAGCAAAATTGAGCATAAAGATACTTTAGCGGAAATAGATGTCCACGTAGTCGGTCACGCCATCGCACGGGTTCTGCATTTCCTGCAAGCGCCAATATTTCCTCGTGCCCGTGACCCGAAATATGAACGTGCCCTCGCGGACGCACGGCTCGCCGTTGTTGATGTGGCTGACCTGAGTCGTGATCGTTCCGTTCATTCGTGAATTCGCGGGCCTTTATCGTCTCGATCTCACCGATGATGGTCACAAAGTCTGTGTTGCCGCGGCCCTTTTGCTCACCTTTGATCGAATAAAGGCCGCTCCGAAGCGTGACGTTCGCCCGCCCAAAATAGTCCCAGCTTATCCACTGGAGCGAGAACATATGCCGACCAGCAGCCGCCGGGCCGCGGCCCGGTCCTGAACCTCGGTCCGCGGCTGGGCAAATGCCTCCGCAGTTCCGAACAAAAGTAACGCCAATGCAAAGATCGCTAGTTTCGTTTTCATATATTTACTTTGTGGTCAAAATTCTCAGCCACCTGCAAAAATTCGCGGACCTGCTTATTCCAATAGGGCCAGTTATGTGCTCCCGGAAGCTGCCGATATTCGTGTGGGATCTTTTTTTCCGCGAGCAATGCCACGAAATCGCGATTGTTCTGAAAAAGAAAATCCTCCGTGCCGCAGTCAACGTAAAGAAATGGCATCGCCTTTACCTTTTCCGGCGTGGCCTCGCGGACCATCTTGAATATGTCGTTCGCCGCTCGCGTCTCGCTGTCTGCCGGCCCGAAGACCTCGGCGATCGACCGGATCGAGGATGTGCTCCGCCCTTCTCCGCTCAACGAAGCCGCCCCCAGAGCTCCGCTAAAGCTGCCGGCAAGCGCGAACATCTCCGGATACTTTAACCCAAACTTGATCGCTCCGTACCCGCCCATTGAAAGCCCGGCTATGGCTCGTCCGCTGCGTGTCCCTATGGCTCGATATTTCTTCTCAACCTCAGGGATCAATTCCTTAATTATGTAGCTTTCGTATTTCTCTTCCGGCTTCGTGTGGCTGTCCGTGTACCAGCCGTTGGCGCCTTCGGGCGTGACGATAATGAATTCATGCCCCTCGGCATAGGCCGGCAGCTTGGTCAGGTCTGTCCAATTACGGAATCGTCCCGTCAGCCCGTGAAGCAGATAAATGACCGGATACTTCCTGTCCTTCTCGGCCGCAGCCCCTTTGTCGGCAGATCACCCGATACGGCATCTGCCGTCCCATCAGCTTGCTGTCAAGCTTCGTGATCTGGAAACGTTTGCCGCGAAGCGGCGCCGCGGTCGGCGACTGGATAAAATGCCTAGTCGGTCAGCCCATCAAAATCGACCGAAACACAAACAGAGCGGCGGAAATAGGGACTTGTTTGATCTTCGACTTCAGTTCATGTTTATCCCTCAGTCTTATGTATTGACCGCATCCGCTGCCGAGCCTTCTTTGAGCGGCGAAGCGTTCCGCCGCGGCCGCGGAATGGGCCGCCCGCCCAGTCCGAAACCTGCTTTAGCGGATGCCATTCAAAGTTCTCAAGCGGCAGCACCTCGGACGAAGAGTCGCGAAGCCGCAGCGTGCTGAACGCGACGAAAAATATCAGGAAATTGAACAACGCTCCGAACATTATCACTACCCAGCCAGGTGCAAGTCCCACCATTGCCCGATCGAAAAAGAGATCCCAGAACCGCTCGCGGTCCGCCGGAGACGTCGATGGGATCGGTGACGGATGCAGATAGACCTTCAGAGCCCATGAAAGTGCAAGCAGGATAAATATCCACAAATAGTTTGCCCGCAGCCTTCGCCCGAGAGCTTCCCAGATGCTTATCGTAAAGTGCGGCGAAAGCAGGTCCGCCGAGATATGGTCGGCCCATTCTTTGTCCGGCGGTATCGTTCGGTGCGAAAGCATCGGGGCAAAATAACCGGTCTCAAGCACCCGCACGCGGTTTGCCCAAACTTCGTAATAGCGGTAACGCCTCGCTTCCATAAAAAGAAAGATCGAGACGAGTATCGTGTTGATCGGGATCGCAAAATGCGGGTTGTCCGGCGAACTGAATACGAATGAAAGCGTTGCACCGGCGGTGATAACGGCCCAGTTCGTCGTTGCGTCGAGCCGATTTCGCCAGATATTGGACCGCGCTACCTCACCGCGATAAAAGTGGACCATCGCCGTGTTGAACTCGGATAGCGAAAGCTTTTGCGGCAAGAAGACGCTAAAATCACGCTCGTGGCCGAACGCGACGAACATTGGATGGATTTGGCTCTTGAACAAGCACGCATCGCCGCCTCGCTCGACGAGGTGCCGGTCGGGGCATGTGTCGTTTCCGCCGAGGGCGATCTGCTTGCCGCTGCCTCGAACCGAACAATCGCCGATAGCGACCCGACGGCGCACGCCGAGGTGCTCGCGATCCGTGCTGCCGCCGAGCGGATCGGCAACTATCGCCTTACCGGTACGACGCTTTATACGACCATCGAACCGTGTGTGATGTGTGCCGGAACCTTGGTCAATGCCCGCGTCGGGCGGCTCGTCTTCGGGGCACCGGACGAACGCTACGGAGCGGTCGTAACGCACTTCGGCGTGTGCGACAGCCCGCTTCTCAATCATCGGCTTGAGATCGCGGCCGGTGTTCGGGTCGAAGAATGCCGTTCCCTAATGAAGGAATTTTTCCGGAAAAAACGGCTTGCCGCTTGATATTTTTTCCCGTCGACACGTATTATTAGAAGTTCGCGGAGAGGTGCGAGAGTGGTTGAATCGGGCGGTCTCGAAAACCGTTGTACCCTAACGGGTACCGTGGGTTCGAATCCCACCCTCTCCGCCACAGATCTTTTTCAGGGTTCTTAAGCGTTCAGTAATATCTTTCGGGTTCGTCATCGCCGGATCGCTGTTTAAGGATCAGGCTATTTGAAAACTTGCTTTACCATTCGAACTCGGCCCAGCAGTATCACTTTCACTGACATTTCAATTGGAGGAAATTGTTATGCCTATTAGCAAGAGGTTGGCTGCTGAGTTCATCGGAACTCTTTGGCTCGTTCTGGGTGGATGCGGAAGCGCGGTGCTCGCGACCAACTACCCGAATGCGGGGATCGGTTTTGCCGGCGTTTCGCTCGCCTTCGGCCTTACGGTTTTGACCGGTGCATATGCGCTTGGCCACATCTCCGGAGCACATTTTAACCCGGCAGTTTCGATCGGACTTTGGGCCGGAAAGCGTTTTCCGGCGAATGAGCTTTTGCCGTACATCGGCGCTCAGGTTCTCGGTGCAATAGCCGGTGCAGGAATTCTTTTCCTCATCGCCACCGGAAAAGATGGATTCTCGGCAGTCGCCGGCGGCTTTGCCTCGAACGGATTTGGTGCCGGATCGCTCGGCTCGCCCGGCGGATATGCAGCCCACGCGGCATTCGTCTCCGAAGTCGTAATGACGTTCTTTTTCGTCGTCGTTATCCTCGGGGCAACGAGCAAATGGGCACCGAAAGGCTTCGCCCCGCTCGCCATCGGGCTTTGCCTGACGCTCATTCACCTGATCACGATCCCGGTAACCAACACTTCGGTCAATCCGGCCCGAAGCACCGGACCGGCGTTGATAGTCGCCTTTCAGGGCGGAAGCTGGGCGGTCGAACAGCTCTGGATGTTCTGGGTAGCACCGGTCCTCGGCGCCACGATCGCCGGGTTCTTCTACCTTTGGCTTGCCGGAGAGGACGAAGAACCAGCAGCCGTAAAGGCGGAACATGGCGATTCGAGCGGAGATGCCGGAACGTCGCGTTCAGATGATGATGACCACAGCAAATAAGTAGTCCATCTTCAGCTTGTTTGAAAATTTAGGTTTGTGCGGAAAGGTGCAGGAGCGGTTGAACTGGCTACATTGGAAATGCAGTGAACCTCAAAAAGGGTTCCGTGGGTTCGAATCCCACCCTTTCCGCCATACAAAAGGAGAAAGGATGAAGGATGAGGGATAAAGGTAATACTCCCATCCCCGTCCTTTTTTCGTTTTCTGCATTTCATGTTCGAATTTCCAGAGGCACTGATTGCTCCCTATGCAAAACAACCTTAAAACTAGGACCAAGGATTACGCAGTCCGGATCATACGGCTTTACTCGTCGCTGCCGCGAACTACCGAGGCACAGGTACTCGGAAAACAGATCCTTCGTTCGGGCACATCCGTCGGAGCTCACTACCGCGAAGCGCAGTATTCGAAGTCCGACGCCGATTTCGTAAGTAAAATCCAAGGGCTCTTCAGGAGCTCGAAGAAACCAGCTATTGGCTTGAAATACTTGTCGAGATGAAAATCTTTGATCTGCAGAAACTAGCACCGCTCCAGAAAGAAACTTGGAACTCATCGCGATATTTATTACTATCTCGAAGAAAATGAAGATGCGATGATCAGGAATTCGTCTGAGACAACATTCGCCCTTCCTGACTTTATCCTTCATCCTTTATCCTTTATCCTTTTCTTTGGTCCCAGGCTCCGCACAAGGGCTGTGGTGTGAACTCCGCTAGGCGAGGAATCGAGCAACGGTAGCATTTTCACCCTGTGTTGCGGTTAAGTCTGGGGCCATTCGTCTATACAGTGCGGCTGTCGGCTCTCGCTCTTTCGCAATATGCTCCTTTTGGGCGAGGGACACTTTATCCTTTATCCTTTATCCTTTATCCTTTAGCTACCGATGTCTTATCAGGTAATCGCCCGAAAATGGAGGCCGCGAAACTTCGAAGAAGTCACCGGCCAGGAGCACATCACTCGTACGCTCAGCAACGCGATCGAGCACGACCGGCTCCACCATGCCTATTTGTTTTCGGGTGCACGCGGAGTTGGCAAGACAACCTCGGCCCGCATCTTCGCCAAGGCATTGAACTGCCGCCGGACGGATGGCCCGACCGCGATTCCCTGCTCCGCCGACTCGGGCGAGATATGCGTTTCCTGCCTTGAGATCTCCGAAAGCCGCTCGATCGACGTGCTTGAGATCGACGCCGCTTCGCACACCGGCATCGACGATATTCGCGACACGATCCTCGAGAATATCACCGTAAACCCGGCGCGCGACCGCTACAAGATCTTCATTATCGACGAGGTCCATCAGCTCTCGCGGCAAGCATTCAACGCTCTTCTCAAAACGCTCGAGGAACCGCCGCCAAACGTTGTCTTCATCATGGCGACGACCGAGCACCACAAGGTGCCGGAGACGATCACTTCGCGGTGCCAGGAGTTCATTTTCCGCACCATTCCGCAGCAGAAGATCTTCGAGCGGCTTCGGCTGATCGCCGACGCGGAAAAGATCGACATTGCCGACGAGGCACTTCGCGAGATCGCTCGCTCAGGCGAGGGCTCAATGCGCGACGCCCAGTCGAATTTTGACCAGGTGATCAGCTTTTCCGGAGCAAAGATCGGCCGCGAAGATGTGGTTTCCGCTCTCGGCATCGCGGGTTCGGATAACCTCTCTGCCGTCATCAAAGCCGTCGCCGAGAATGATGCCGCCGCGATCCTTCGTGTGGTCGATGACCTCGTCTCCGGCGGCCATGACCTCCGCAACTTCTGCCGAGACCTATTGGGCTTTGTCCGCGATCTTTCGGTGCTCAAGGTCTCGGGCTCGGAAGAGTTCATCGACGGCTCGGCTTTTCCCGCCGACGAGATGAAGCAGATCGCCGAAGCGTTCTCGGCCTCCGACCTTTTCCGCATCTTCCATTCGCTTGCGGAAACGGAGGTCCGGCTTAAAGAAGCTCTCCAAAGCCGCTACGTGCTCGAGCTCGGGCTCGTCCGGCTGTCAGAGATGAAACGCGTAACGCCCGTCGAAGAGCTCCTGAAAAGGCTTGCGGAACTCGAATCCTCGCTCGGCTCCTCTGAACCGCGTGCCGCGACCGCCAACACTTCGAGCCCGAAAGCACCGATCCCGGAAAAAAAAACTCTGAACTCTGAGCCGGCTGCTCGATTTGCCGAGCCGCCGCCCGAGGAACCGCCGTTTTATCCCGAAGAGCCGCCCTTCGAGCCGCCTTTCGATCCCGAACCCACGCCGATCGAGCCCGTTCGGGAACGTGCCGAATTCGCCGTCCCCGACGATCTTCCATCAAAGATCCCACCGCGAACTGCCGAAGAGCTTGAGCATTTCGAAGCTCCGGCGCTTGATACTGCGTTCGAAGAAGCCGTGCTCCGTTCCGGCGAGAGTATGGTCTTTCTTAGCGTCGGCCCGGAGCTGAAAGCACAAATTGTTCCCGCTGCCGTTGCCGCGGCGCATGCCGGGTCGTCATCAGCTCCGTATCGCAATTATGTACGCGACAGCGAACGGATCATACCCGATTTCGCCCGCCCGCCCGCCGAACCCGAAGAAGACCTGACGATGCCCGAACCGCCGCCGGAAGACGCTTCGCCCGACGTGCTTCTCGAATATGCCGGCAACCGGCCCGACGTCCGAAAAGTGCTGAAGCTTTTCCGGGCGGAGCTGGTCGACGTCCGCCGAGCGGACAAGTGAATTGCCGGAAGTAGCTTTGCCGATGCGGTGATTTTGCGACAATCAGCGGTAAGGAATGAAACTGAAAAGCCAAGCTCCGTTCGCCGCTTTCCTTCTGTTGATCTTCCACCTCGCGGTGGCTTTGCCGGCCGTTGCCCAGGACGAACCTTTCTCGATCAATCGCTCGCCGCTTCCCGCACCGACCGGATTTGTGAACGACTTCGCCGGCGTCCTAAGCCCGGAAGATAAGAACAACGTCGAAACACGGCTTCGCGAGTTCCGCGACAAGACCGGAGTTGAGATCTCCGTCGCGGTTGTCCGGACCACCGGCGAACGCGATATCTTCGATTATTCGCTCGCCGTCGCACGCGGATGGGGCATCGGGCTTGATCAGGACGATAATCCTGCGGCACTGCTCTTTATCGCGGTTGACGACCGGAAATACTTTACCCACGTTAGCAAAGACCTCGAGGACGAACTCCCTGATGGTCTCGTCGGCGATCTTCAGCGTCGTTACCTTGTGCCGGAGTTTCGCAAAGGCAACTACGGGAAAGGCATCGCCGATACGATCGAAATGTACATTCGCACCTATGAGGCCCGCAGCAGCGGCTCGGTGCTGACACCAACGCTGCCGAATAACGAAGGCCCAAGCGAGGCTCCGCTTTTCAGCATATTTTGCTGTCTCGCTATCATGCTTTTTCTGATACTTGTGGCCTGGTCAAACCGCAACAAACGCGGCCGATCGGATGATGATAACGACCGTTGGGGCGGCGGTGGATTCGGCGGGGGCGGCGGAGCATTGCCCTGGATAATCCTCGGCGGCTCGGGCGGCAGCTCGTCTGACAGTTCGTCGTCCTGGGACTGGGGCGGAGGTGGCGGCTCGGATTGGGGCGGCTTTGGCGGCGGCGGCGATTTCGGAGGCGGCGGTGCCGGCGGCGATTGGTAGCGGGAACAATTATGCAGAATCAATTTTCAGCATTTATCGATGACCTAAAGACGACCCACGGCCGCAATCTCGCTTCGGTTGTTCTTTACGGCTCGGCCGCGGCCGGAGATTTTATCCCGACGCGGTCCGATTACAATATCCTCATCGCCCTGCACGAGATAACGCCGAAGGAGCTCCGCAGTTCCCACGCTTGCATCCGCGAATGGCACAAGCTTGGCCATCCGGTGCCGGTCTATTTCACGGTCTCCGAGCTTAAGAACGCCGCGGATGTTTTCCCCATCGAGTTTCACCAAATGGAAATGGCCCACAAGGTGCTTTACGGCTCTGACGTGCTCGAAGGCCTCGAGATCCACGACGATTTTCTTCGCCACCAGATCGAATACGAACTCCGAAGCAAGCTCTTGCTGCTTCGGCGTCAGTATATTCCGGCCTCGGCGTCTCCCGAAGGGCTCAAAAAGCTGATGGGCGAAAGCCTGACCAGCTTTTCGGCACTCTTCCGGGCGATACTGCTAATGCTCGGCGAAAAAGCGCCAAACAAGAAACGCGGGATCGTCGACCGGGCGGTCGCAAGGCTTGGTCTGGACAGCGAGGTCTTTGAATTGTTATTTAGAATAAGAGAAAATGACCACACATTGGAGATGGACGAAAAAGGGGCCGACGATCTATTTGGTCGCTACCTTTTGCAGGTCGAAAAGACCATTAACTCGATAGATAGTATCGGAAAAGGCTAACGGCGATTGCCGGGGAAGAAGAACGAATATGAAACGAGCGATCTTATTGACAATAGCGGTGTTCTCGGCCACTTTTCTTAGCGGCTGCAGCTACAACGAACTGACGGCGAAACAGCAGAACGTAAAAGGCAAATGGGCAAACGTCGAGAGCTCGATGCAGCGGCGGGCCGACCTTATCCCAAACTTAGTAGAAACTGCTAAGATGGCCGGCGTGCAGGAGCAAGAGGTCTTCGGCCAGATCGCCGAAGCGCGGTCGCGTCTGCTTAACGCACAGCAGCAGCCCGGCCAGGGCGTCGAAGGCGACAAAAGTCCCGAGCAGCGGCAGGCCGTCATCGAAGCGAACAACAGCTTTGGCGGAACGATCGGCCGCCTGCTGAGCCTTCAGGAACAATACCCTCAGCTTCGTTCAAGCGATGCGTTTATGAAGGTTCAGGATGAGCTCTCGGGAACTGAAAACCGCATAAACACGGCCAGGATCGATTTCAATGAAGCTGTCACGGATTACAACACGACCCGCAACTCTTTCCCGGCGGTGATTACGGCAGGCATTTTCGGGTTCAAAGAGGAGCCCTTTTTCCAGGCGGACCCAAGTGCCCGGCAGGCCCCGACGGTCGGCGACGCAAACTCTCTCCGGCGTCAACAAGCACCAGCAAACCCTGCACCGGCGGCTAACAACTAGAGCAGTTCAAAATCCTCGGGAACTGCACATCGAACAATGATCGCAAGGCCTGTCGTTCGGCTCGAACTGACAGGCCTTACTTTCGCCAATACCTTCGAATATCTGGTCCGCGATCGCCTCGGCGATTGAAAATTGGTCAAAACTCGAATGGCCCGAGCGGATGTCCGAATCCGGAAATCGAGCTTCGTTGCGTAACTGTAGATCAGGTTGCTTCATTACGCAGTAAGATCGACCCGATCAACGACACCAACGATCGCAGAATCGATAGCGGCACCGGGTTTGCCGGTTGCGGCGGTCGAGGCTGACCAGCCTTCCTGGGCAATGAGGACGATATCGCCTTCGCCGGAATCGACCGAATCGAGAGCAAGGCAGGTGTATTCCATATCTTCGCCCTCGGGTGTGATCTGCCGGCAAAGCATTATCCGCGAACCCTCGTAGCGTTGGTTCTTTTGCGTCGCTACTACATTGCCGATAACCCTTGCGATAAGCATTGTAAAACTTAAACCTATCCCCGATTCAAAACATGCGAATCTGAATCGATTATTCCGACTATCGTACAATCGGTCGGCGTTTCGTCGCGTTTGAAGGGGAAAGATGCCTCTTTACCGCGGCACCAGAAGACAAGCTCGCCTTCGCCTGCTCCGACGGCGTCAAGAGCGATCATCGGCTTGCCTTTATCTTTGAGGTCGGCGTCCAGGGTCTGGACAATGAGGAACTTCCGCCCGTCGAGCGTCGCATTTTTAACGGTCGAGACGACCGTTCCGATAACCCGAGCGATCTGCATTATTTCGATCGGTCTGCAGCGGTAAGATCGATGGTGTCGATCACGCCGATTATCGCCGAATCGACCGGGCAATCCTTGTTCCCTTCGGCCATCCGGGCGGACGACCCGCCGACGACGATCACCTTTTCGTGAAACCCTGCCCCGACCGTATCGACAGCAACAACATAGCCGCTCTGGTCAGAGCCGTCGAGATTGACGGGCTTGACGATGAGCAGCTTCTTTCCGTGGAGCCGTGCGTCCTTCTGGGTCGAAACGACCGTCCCTAAGATGCGTCCAATAATCATGTACAGTGGCCAGTGATCGGTGGTCAGTGTTCAGCGTCAGAAGTTCTGACAACCGGCCACTGACCACTTACCACTATTTAAGAACTACCGGCAAGGCTTCATCCACGCTCGAGTGCGGGCGGGGGATCACGTGGACGCTGATAAGCTCGCCTACGCGCCGAGCGGCCGCGGCTCCGGCATCCGTCGCGGCCTTTACCGCAGCAACGTCGCCGCGGACGATGGCAGTAACGAACCCGGCCCCGATCTTTTCATAACCGACCAGCTGCACATTCGCCGCCTTAACCATGGCGTCCGCCGCTTCGATCGTCGCAACGAGACCTTTCGTCTCGACCATTCCTAATGCTTCCTGCATTTAGTTATTTTCTCCTGATTTGCAAAGGGACAGTAGTCCGACTGAACCGTAAGTTTAACCCTAAATTCGCCGCCTGGCTCAAAAGCTCGATCAACTCTTCTCTTGAGAGCGAGATCTTCTGCCCGTTTGCCTTATTCGCGGCCGGATAGTTTATATCAAGCTCGCATGTGATATTCGCTTCGTGCAGATATCCGCACGCCTGGCAGCGGGCGTTTTCTTTCAGGTAACCCGCTTTTTCTCTTATATTTATGAGCTTTTCGATGGCGTCTTTCGGCAGATCGTTGGCACCGCCGAGTGCTTTCGCGAGAATTGCAATGCGGGCCGTGTGCTCGAGCGTCTCGAGCCGGTCAAACGCCTGCCATAGGTCGTCGCCATATGCGACCGCGCCGTGATTCGCCATCAATAGCGTTGTGATGGGCAACAAACGGCTTCATCGCCTCGGTCAGCTCATTCGTGGATGGCGTTCCGTAATCGGTTAGCGGTACGCAGCCGAGCGTCAGAATAACCTCGCTTAAATTGGTTTATCGATGGCCAAACCGGCGACCGCAAACGCCGTCCCGTGCGGCGGATGTGCGTGACAGACGGCCTTTACATCCGGCCGCATCTTGTAGATCAGCAAATGCATCGCGAGCTCCGACGACGCACGCTTATCAGAAAGCGGCTTGCCGTCCATGTCCGTCAGGGCAAGGCTATCTTCCGTCATACGGCCTTTGCAGGTCATCGTCGGCGTTGCGAGCACGGTGTTCTCGTCAAGCCGGATGCTGACATTGCCGTCCGATGAGACGACATAGCTCCGTTCATAGAGCAGCTTGCCGATCTCGATGATCAATTTTCTGGCCGATGATTCGTCCATATAAACAAGAATCCACAGATTAACACAACACCGCGGTCGCGTTAACCTGTGGATCGAAACTTGTACGAATATTTACCGGACGCGTTCGAAAGTAACGCGGCCATCGTAAACCGGAGGAGCCGGGGGGGCCGGCGGCATCGGCGGCGTGACAGTAATTTCGGACGCCATATTGTTCAGCCGCTCGACCGTCATTCGCAGTTCCTCGTTCTCCATTGTAAGCCGAACGTTCTCGCGACGAAGCCCACGCATTTCGCGTTTGAAGCGTTTACAGTCATGCCGGTTCTTAAAGGAGCTCTTAAAAGATTCGGTCGGCGATGAAAGCGGTACGAAGATGCTTGCGATCAGCACACCGATGGTCACAGCAAAAACGAAGGGAATGACGCGTTTGATTACGGAAAGAAATTGCATACTACACCTCAACTACCTCAAGAATGAATACGTCGGTTCGCCGGGAACGGTTTCACCTTGCCGGAGAAACGCGGGGAAAAAGGCCCGGTGGCCGCTGCCAAATTCCATTCTAAAGGTTTTATGCCTCGATGTGAAGGTTTATATTCCGGGTTCGGCTAAAATGACGAGATTTTTTTCGGCCCGATGCCCTCTTTTGCCAACCGGGCCGCAATCCCTTACTATTTTTGGGCAGGCTCGACGCAGTTTTTCGTCTCGTTAACAATCTATGATCGCATTTCTTTCGGGAAAGATCCTCGAAAAGCATCCGGCGTCGGTCGTTATTGACGTTGGGGGCGTCGGCTACGATGTCGCGATACCGCTCTCGACCTTTTACGAACTCGGCGAACCGGGTGGCGATGTCCAGCTCCGTATTTACACGCTCGTCCGCGAGGACGCGATCCAGCTTTACGGCTTTCGCACCGAGCGCGAACGCGAGCTTTTTCTGAAATTGATCGCGGTTCAGGGCTTCGGGGCGAAAAGCGGCATCACGATGCTCTCCGGAATGGCGCCGACGAGATCATCGCTGCCATCCGTGCCGGAAAGATCGAGCGGCTGACCTCGATCCCCGGCGTCGGCCGCAAGACCGCCGAGCGGCTGATCGTCGAACTCCGCGACAAGGTCGGCGAGATCGCCGTTAGCTCTGCCGCCGGTTCCGGCACTCAAACTTCCGCCGGGCTTGAAAGCGACGCCGTCGTCGATGATGCGCTTTCCGCCCTCGTCAACCTCGGCTACCAAAAGAACGCCGCCGAAAAGGCCCTGCAGCAAGCCCTCGAGGACGGCGCCGAGCTCAACGTCCAAAAACTCCTCCGAGCCGCCCTCCAACGCCTAGCTAAATGATCGAAAGGAGCGCACCTCGTAGCGCCGGCCTAGCTCCAATAGTCGCGGTCGAGGGAGCGGTAGTTGATCGCTTCGGAGAGGTGTTCGGGGCCGATAGCGTCGGCGGCGGCGAGGTCGGCGATGGTGCGGGCGACCTTGAGGATGCGGTCGTGGCCGCGGGCGGAGAGGCCCTGGCGTGTCATCGCCCGTTCGAGCAGGGTTTCGCCGGCGGCATCAAGGGCGCAGAACTTGCGGATCTGGCCGGGCGACATTGCGGAATTGGAGAAGATGCCCTCGCCGCGAAAGCGTTCGAGCTGGCGGCCGCGGGCTTCGATAACGCGTTCGCGGATGTCGGTGGAGGGCTCGGCGGTGCCGTTGGAGCGGCCGCGGAGCTCGGTAAATTTTACGGCCGGCACGTCGACGTGGATGTCGATGCGGTCCATCAGCGGGCCGGAGATCTTGCCGACGTAACGCTGGATCTGCATCGGCGAGCACTTGCACTCGCGGCCCGAGCCGAAGTAGCCGCACGGACACGGGTTCATCGAGGCAACGAGCGTGAAATTTGCCGGAAAGGTCAGCGACGAAGCGGCCCGCGAGATGGTGACCTGTTTGTCCTCCATCGGCTGCCGCAGGACCTCAAGCACGCCGCGGTCAAACTCCGGCAGCTCGTCGAGAAAAAGCACGCCGAGATGTGCGAGCGAGACCTCGCCGGGCTTTGGCATCGAGCCGCCGCCGATCAGCCCCGCCTGCGAGACGGTGTGGTGCGGCGACTTGAACGGCCGCTCAGTGACGAGCCCGCTCCGGCCGGTAAGCCCGGCGACCGAGTGGATCTTCGTTATCTCGAGCGCCTCCTCAAATTCGAGCGGCGGGAGGATGGTCGGGAGCCGCTTGGCGAGCATCGTTTTGCCCGAGCCCGGCGGGCCAACGAAGAGTATGTTATGGCCACCGGCCGAGGCGACCTCAAGCGCACGCTTGGCCGTTTGCTGGCCGCGGACCTCGGCGAAATCGGCACGATAGGCGTCGGCGTTGCTGCGGAGCTCGTCCTCGCTGAGCACAAGCGGCGGAATGCGGGTCGGCTGGCCGGCGATGAGCTCCGCGGCGAGCGAGGCCGCCTCTTTCAGGCTCCGCACCGGAAAGACATTCACACCGCGGACGACCGCCGCCTCCTTGGCGTTCTCTTCCGGGACGAGCAGGTTGGCAAAGCCCTGTTCGCGGGCGGTGAGGGCGATCGAGAGCGCTCCCCGGACCGGCCGCACTCGCCCATCAAGCGAAAGCTCGCCGACGCTCAGCGTATCCGTGAGGCTCTCACCGCCGCCGAGGTCGGCATTTGCCCCTAGCACCCCGAGCGCGATCGGCAGGTCAAAGCTCGCACCTTCTTTGCGGACGTCCGCCGGAGCGAGGTTGACCGTGGTCTTGAGAAATGGGAAAAAGAAACCACTATTGTTGACCGCCGCACGTATCCGCTCGCGAGATTCGCGCACCGCCGTATCCGGCAGCCCGACGATCGTTATGTTGTTCTGGTCCTGCTCGCCGCTCGCCGGCCGCAGGTTCACCTCAATATCGACCACAAGCGCGTCAATGCCATAAACCGCGGCCGATTTTGTAACAAATAACATACACGGATCACGAGAGAAAAGACTTGCACCGAGAGAATACAACAACCCACGCCCATTCCAAAAACGCGGATCAAGTGAATGGGGAATTGCCGTGTCAGTAGCCCGACCGTGAGGGAGGGCTCATCTAAATGCGGAAGGCGGAGTTCGGAATGCGGAATCCCGGAACGGAAAGCTATAATCTTGAGTGCGGGGCAGGTTCGGGAACTGAAAATGAGCAATAGCGAGCTGATAATCTACCAGACCGAGGACGGCCGGACGCGGATCGAAACGCGGCTCGAGGACGAGACCGTTTGGCTGACCCAGGCAGCCATGGCGGAGCTATTTCAGGTCACGCCGCAGAACATAACGATGCACCTCCGCAATGTTTATGCGGAAGGCGAACTGGACGAAGCGGCAACTTGTAAGGATTTCTTACAAGTTCGGAACGAAGGATCTCGCAACGTCCACGCGGGTTCACTTTGGCGAGAGGTCTTGACGAAAGCGATCCGGCGGCCTATCTTGAAGTTATCTGCTCTAAGGCAATTCCGATGTGAGATAATCCCGAAATCCCGCCGCTTGAAGACGCCGCCCGTTGGCCGCCTTTTTTCCTGTTTTTGCGACCTGTTTTTATTTGATACATGCTCGGAACATCCATTGAACAAAAAGCCGACCCGTCGGCCGAACGCAAAACGCCCGCTCAGCGAGGGCGGCGAACGTTTGCGATCATCTCGCACCCCGATGCCGGTAAGACCACGCTGACCGAAAAGCTCTTGCTTTACGGCGGTGCGATCCGCGAAGCGGGTGCGGTAAAGAACCGCCGTGCCGAACGAGCCGCCACATCCGATTGGATGGAACTTGAGCGGCAACGCGGTATCTCCATCACATCCACCGTTTTGCAGTTTGAGTACGACGGCTTTCACCTGAATCTGCTCGACACACCCGGCCACCACGATTTCAGTGAAGACACCTACCGGACGCTGGCCGCCGCCGACAATGCGGTGATGCTTGTGGACGCCGGAAAGGGGCTCGAGACGCAGACCCGCAAGCTCTTTGAGGTTTGTCGGCTCCGCGATATCCCGATCTTCACCTTCATCAACAAGCTCGACCGCCCGGCTCGGCATCCGATGGAACTGATCGATGAGATCGAGATGGAGCTCGGCCTGAAGGTGTTCGCTGTGACCTGGCCGATCGGCGATGGCGACACCTTTCGCGGGATCTACAACCGGATGACCGGAAACGTTCATCTCTACGACCGCAATCCGCGCGGCCGGAAACAAGCCGAGGAAACGATCATCGCCCTCGATGATCCGCGGCTCACGACGTTCATCGATGAGAAAGAGCTTCAACAGTTGCGAGATGAGCTTGAGTTACTTGACGGTGCGGGTTCATCACTCGACCGCGAACTTATCCTCAGCGGCCAGAAGTCTCCGGTCTTTTTCGGGAGTGCGATGACGAATTTCGGTGTCGAGCCATTCCTCGATGCCTTTCTCGACAGGTCCGCACTGCCGGGCGCTTCATAAGAGCAATTTGGGCTTGATCGAACCCACGTACCCGGAATTCACCGGCTTTGTCTTCAAGCCGCAGGCGAATATGGACCCGCGACACCGCGACACTCTGGCATTCGTCCGCGCTTGTTCGGGCCAGTTTGAAAAGGACATGAATGTGACGAATGCGTGACGGGCAAGAAGGTGCGGATTACGCGGCCGCAAAGGTCTTCGCCCGCGACCGCGAATCGCTCGAAGAGGCCTTCGCCGGCGACGTCATCGGCCTTAGCAATCCCGGCTTTCACCATCGGCGATACCCTATACCGGGCCGCGGGTCGTCTTTCCGCCGATTCCTTCGTTCTCGCCGGAGCTTTTGCCAAGTTCAGAATACTAATTCATCGCTTGCCAAGAAATTTGTGAAGGGCGTTGCCCAGTTGCAAGAGGAAAGGCGATCCAGATCCTGCAGCCCTATCACGGCGGATCCTCGCAGGAACCGGTGCTTGCCGCGGCCGGCGAGCTTCAGTTCGAGGTCGCTCAGTATCGACTCCGACCGAGTACGGCGTCGAAACGCGGCTCGACCGCCTTTCTTTCGTCGCAGCCCGATGGGTGAATGTCGATTGGAACGACCTGCTCGCAGTGGACGGCCTTTCCGAAACCGACCTTACATAGGATCAAAACGATCGGCCGGTGTCCCTTTCGCAGCCGTTGGCACCTGCAGCAGATCGAGAAAGACCATCCGCACTCAAACTCGCGCTGACCGACCAGCCGATGGAGCCTGCCTCGTGATCGCTAAATGGTGGACTAGACTCATTGCAGTCCCGATTAGATATCGAAATTAGCCATCCGGTTTGTTAAACTAAACCACGGCGGCGGTGCCGGCGAATACAATGGGTATGAAAGTTCTAATTGCGGACGAATACGGATTTTGCTTTGGGGGTCGAGCGGGGGTCGAGATGGTCGAGGAGTCTGTCCAGAAGGGCGAGACGGTGAGAACGCTCGGGCCGCTCATTCATAATGAGCAGGAGATGAAGCGGCTGGCCACCGAAGGCGTCGCGACCATCAGCGAGCCGGTGCAGATCACCCGCAGCGAGACTGCCGTTATCCGCGCCCACGGCGTTACGCCGGATGTTCAGAAGGCACTCGAGAGCAGGCCGGCAAGGTCGTCGATGCGACCTGCCCGTTTGTCACCCGCGTTCAGCGGCTTGGCCTCGCGAGCGGCCGCACAGGACCGCCACGTCGTCATCGTCGGCAGTTCCGACCACCCAGAGATGATCGGCGTCAAAGGGTACGCCCTGACCACGCTTTCATTATCAAAGACGAGACCGAGGTTGCTACGCTGCCGTGGCTTCGCAATCCGCTCGTCGTCTCACAAACGACCATCAAGGCAAAAACATTTTTCGACACCGCCGAGGCCGTAAAGACCAGGACCGACGACGAGGTCGAGGTGGTCAACACCATCTGCTCCGCGACCCGCGATCGGCAAGACGCTGCCCGTGCACTCTCGGAATGGTCGATGCTTTTACGTAATCGGCGCGACTCACTCGTCAAACAGCGTAAAGCTGCACGGCGTCTGTAAAGAAAGCTGCGAGAAGAGTTTCTGATCGAGACCGAGGACGACATCAACCCCGATGACCTTGCGGGCGTGAAAACGGTCGGCGTCACAGCCGGTGCCTCAACGCCCGAGTGGCTGATAAAACGGGTCGTCGAGCGGCTCAGATCGCTCGGGGCCGAAGAGGAAAAAGAAACATGGGGGACTTGAGAAAGGCCGGGCGACAAACCCGGCCTTCTTTAATTTAAATCGACCGAAACCTACGGAATGATCAGGGTCTGCCCGACAGTACGCTGTTCGGGCTCGAAAGCCGGTCGCGGTTGGCGTTGTAGATGTCCATACCGCGCCGAGGTTCCGTAGAACTGGCGGCTGATCGAGCCGAGCGTATCGCCCGGCCGAACAATATAGGTCCTCGCACGCCGGCGGAACTTCATACCGGCCCTCCTCGGTGCCGACCTCGGTGAACCGCGGCAGCGAGATCGCACGGTTCAGGTAAACCCCGAACTCAGTTCCCGATTTGACCTCGGCATCTTCGCCTTTTGTTAGCCGCTCGCCCAGCAAGCCGGCTCCGGCCTCCGATTATTCCGCCGATCAGAGCGCCCTTGCCGCCGCCGATCGCCGCCCAGGCACAGCACCGCCAGCACCACCGCCGCCGATGAAGATGATCTTGCGATTCTTCATCTTGTCGCCGCTTGCTGTGCCTTCGGTGTCGCTCTTGGCGTCATCGCTGACGATCTGTAAGCGAGCCGTTGATCGCCCGCTTTGTTCCGTTCGGCAGTTTCTTCGGTAAAGCTGACGTCGATCGTGCGGGGTCGCCGCCGCGTTCGGCCTTCCTTACAGCATCAACCCGCTAATGACCTCGCTCCCAACCGGGATAACGACAACGCCATTTGTCGAATAGACCGGCTCCCGGACGGTGGTGGTAAAATTGTCTCCGACGCGCGCCGTTTTCGAGCTAAGCGTTTCGTTCATCCGCACGCGGAAACGTGTTCCGGCATCGACCTCGAAACGTCTGCGAACGCTGCGCAAGCACATCCGTGCCGAGGGCCAAACGGCATCATCGCCGCTACGCCTGCGGCAAAGTTCCATTCACAATTTTTCTTCATAGTTTCCTCCCAGAAAGGCCGCCGCATGTCGTAGGCTTTCCCTCCAACAAATGCCACGGCCGCATTCCTTGAACAATTCTCGGATAAGAGGTATTTTACCAGATATCCGTTGATGCGATGTGAATTTTTGTCGGGAGTTTTCTGAAACTTTTCGGATTGCGTATTTGTGTGAACGACAACTGAAGTTCGATTCATTCACACCGCTCCGAGTCCCCGGCCCGATAAGCCGGGGTTTGTTCTGAGGGCCGAGGTTTTAAGCCTCGTTTTCCAGCGCCAATATTATGTACCTCGTCCGCGAAACGTTCCTGCTTTTCGGACTGAATCTTCTAGATGCGCTTCTTGACGCTGATCTAAGTACGAAACGGCGTTGCCGAAGAAGGAAACCGGTTGATGGCGGAATTGCTCAATATAAGCGATATCGCATTCCTCTCTGGGAAACTCGCAGTGGGGCTATTGCGGCGGTCGTCCTGTTGAAATGGGGCTATTACCGGATCGCGAAGGTCGGCGTCGCGATCGCGTTGGTGCTTTACGTCGGGCTGATGGGAATTCATCTTCTGACCGGCCTGACCGCGGCCGGAATGGTCTCGAACGGGACCGTTAGCGGCACCTTCGCCTTTTTCAAGCCCGTCATCGCCCTGTTTTTCGGCTATCGCCGTCCTGCCGGAAACCGATCCGGCATCATTTTCGTAATCCATACGCACAACGCCGTTTTATGAATTTGGCATCAAATGCGTAAGATATTTTTTTGTTTGGAAATCATACAAGATGAACACAAAACCGGTCTATCAGCTTTCAGCACGACAAATAATCCTCCTCGGGTTGTCACCGCCTTTGCGGCGGTCGGCATCACGGCCGCGATCCTTTTTAGCTACAGCTATTGGCGGCAAACTCGCCATCTGCTGCTCAAGCTTAAACAACATCGAGGTCTATAAAGCGATCGCTCCCGGCGTGGCATTCATTAATACGACATCATACACGCAGAGCTGGTGGGGCGATGTTCAGGAAGGCCGCGGCAACGGTAGCGGGTCCGTGATCGATGCTCAAGGCCATATCCTCACCAATTATCACGTCATCGAAGGTGCCCAGCGTATAACCGTCAATTTTGGCGGCGACCGCGTCTTTCCGGCAAAGCTCATTGGCGGCGACCCGGACACCGACCTTGCCGTGATCAAGATCGACCCGCCGGCGAGCGGCCTTACCGTCGTCGCTCTTGGCGACTCGGACAAGCTTGAGGTCGGGCAAAAGGTGCTCGCCATCGGCAATCCGTTCGGGCTTGACCGCACGCTGACGACCGGCGTCATCTCCGGCCTTCAGCGGCCGATCCGTGCCCGCAACAACCGGCCGATCGACGCCGCGATCCAGACCGATGCCTCGATCAACCGCGGCAATTCGGGCGGGCCGCTGCTCGATAAATTCGGCCGCATGATCGGCATCAACTCGCAGATACTTTCGCCCGCCGGCGGCTCGGTCGGCGTCGGGTTTGCGGTGCCGGTCAATACGGCAAAGCGGATCGTGCCGCAGCTCATTCAGTTTGGCGAAGTTCGCCGGCCAAGCGAGCGCCGAGCTTCGTCCGGTCGCAGAATACGTTGAGCGGCTATCGTCTTCCGGTCGAGAGCGGCTTGCTTGTCGGTTCGGTCATCCCGAACGGCCCTGCCGCAAATGCCGGCATCCGCGGGCTGATGCGCGACGGCGATGGCTCGGTCCTGCTCGGCGATATCATTCTCTCGGTCGATGGTGAAGAGATGAACACGCTCGACGACATCTATCGCCTGCTTGACCGCAAGCAGTTCGGCGACACGGTCAACGTTGAGATCTTCCGCGGAGGCCGCCGCGAGACCTTGCCCTTACGGCTAACGCCGCCTCCGGCACAGGGCCGCACGACGCGGCGGACGCAGTAGTTCCGCTTCGGGATGAAAGAAACGAACGATTTCTTTAACGACGGATTCGGCTGGGTTTGCAGGCATTGCCATAGCGAACTCAGCCGTTCTGCATCCGACGAAAGCGACTCGCTTTCCCGCCTGATGACCGAAGGTGAGGCCGAGGCAGAGCACCGCGG
Source organism: Acidobacteriota bacterium (assembly GCA_016716435.1). NCBI lineage: Bacteria > Pseudomonadati > Acidobacteriota > Acidobacteriota bacterium. The sequence goes on from JADJWI010000006.1 coordinate 24,412, forward strand.
CTTACCAACGAGAAGCCGGCAAAATGGGCTGACCCCGAACGCCGCGCTGATGTGCTTCGCGATGCGGCATCACCGAACTGATCGACATTTTCTGAACCCGCCGTCCGTTGTGCTAGATTGAAATTGATGTACAAGAAGGAATTGGACGCCGCGATCGAGCGGCCAGGAAGCCGGGCGGGCACTCGAGCACTACCGCAACGGCTTTGAGACGGAAAGCAAGATCGGTGTTGACAGCCACGAAGAACCCGTGACGATCGCTGACCGCGAGGCCAGCCGAATCATCGTCGAGCGGCTTGCCGATGCCTTTCCCACGACGCAATACTTTCAGAAGAAGAAGTTGACCAGGTTGAAAGGCTTTCCTTGAGAGGGTTTGGATCATTGACCCGATCGACGGAACCTCCGGCTTCGTAAAAAAAGACGGCGACTTCGCCGTACAGATCGGGCTCGCCGTCGCCGGCGAACCGGTCGTCGGAGTGGTGCTGCTTCCCGTCCGCGACGTCACCTGTGTCGCGGCCCGCGATGCCGGTGCGTTCGGGAATCGGAAGGAAAGATCGAACGGCTGAGGACGTCCGGAAAGCTCCCGAGTTCGCTTCAATGCAGATGGCCGTTTCGCGGAATCATCGCAGCCCGAAGATCAATGCGATTCTTGCCGGGATTTGGTGTCGAGGCGAGATGCAGCGTGGCTCGGTCGGGCTAAAGATCGGGCTGATCGCCGAGCAAACCTGCGACCTGTGTATTCACCTTTCACATCGCACAAGCTCTGGGATACATGTGCCTGCAGATAATTCTTGAGGAGGCCGGAGGGCGGCTGACCGACCTTAGGGGAACGCCTTATCGGTATGATGTTCGGGACCTGCAGAATTGGGGCGGCATCGTCGCGACGAACGGCTGTGTTCATGCGACCACCATCGAACGGTCCGCCCGCGAATGCGTGAATTTAGAAGTGGTAAAATACAGGTCCTGAAGCGACAGATAAAGTTCACATTCCGAAGCAACTGTTTCTGGTGCATCGAGTTTCAAAGGAATGAGCGATCAATGAAATTTCCATGAAATTTTTTTTCGTTTCTAATCGTATCTTGGGCATATCTCCTTTTTCGCTCAACTTTCGATTTACGCTTTGTTCAGCACACCTGGAGGGCGGGCGCGCCACTCTGTCAAAAAAATCGGGACATCAGATTTGGTTGTTGGGTACGGTCATCGAGAAGATCCGTTCCTGGCTCAGAAATGGCGGGTTCCCATATCGATTCGTGTGTAGATAAGGTCTATAAAGATTGAAATTTGATAGAAACCGAAGTTGTAGCTGTTCCTTTGAGCCTGGGTCCTGGGTATGGACGAGCTACCCTGACAGGATAGTATATAATATTTGGTAGTACCCGGCTCGGACCTGATAAACCCTTGGGCACATTCTGGCCGTGTACGGTTCAAGAACCGCTCTAACCTTGATCTAGCTTTTCGATCGTTACCTCTTAACGGGGAGACTGAAACAGTAGTTTACGGACGTGCTTGCAGTGGTTAGCTCAGATTGGGCATCTACGCGAACTCGAAAGCACTCGGTAGCAAACGCGGGAAGTCTTTGGAAATGGGTCACAGAAATTGTCGGTACGTCGGGCGACGATGGATGGTTTGGTGCATTGGACCAGTTCCCCCGCCCGTATTTGATCAGCGGCACTTTCAGTCCATTTATTCTATTACAAGCAAGATTCACCAATTACGGTCACGAAGGGTGGATGTTATTTGGTCTTTCCTAACTGCGAGCAGATGTACGGACTGGTGGAAAGCAGCCGTTGACTATCCTTACAGACCAAGATGGACACCAGTCGAATCAGTTTCTGTCGAAACTCGAAATCCATGAATGGTATCAGACTTCTGATAGGGCACTGGTCAGAATGAATCGGATGTGATGTTCAGCTTTGAGGACCCAGGAGAGGGGATTAATTTTGTCCTTCACGACTCGTCTGGGATAGTCCTTATCCGCGAACGTATGTTCCCGGGGTTGAATTAAACATAACGCTCGAGGCGTTTCAGTTGAGCCTCGCGGCTCAGTCAGCGACATTCTTCTGGAATTGCCCTAAAAGCATAAGATCTTGTATTGCTGCAGTCAAAGTAGTTAATCAAAGATGGCTCCGCCGCCGGACCGAACCTGCTTGCGGCATTTACCAAGAATGGCCTATTACGCAACTTCTGGCGGCTTGGCGAGTCGGTTGGGAGTTGAGGGCTTCGGAGTTCAAAGTATATCAGGAGCGGACCTACGAATTCGGGGCTCGCCATTCGGCCGATGATCTCGACACTGATATTGAGAACAGACGCTTTGCTCGTTGCCGAACTCCATCGAACTGAGCCTCGGAAAGAAGGGGATGGTTGAAATAATCTCCTACGGCTAAGCGAGAAATCCTCGCGAATGGTGAAGAGTCATCTTTAAATACTGACAAGTTTTAAAATTGTCACTAAACACTTTGCCTCTAGACTCGCTGCAACCGGGATTGTTCCAGAATCCTCCGTCGCTGAGCAACCCTTGGACCTTTATATCCTACTTCCGCACCGACAAAGCTTTGGGACATATGTGCACCGCAGATGATTTTGGAGGAAGCTGGCGGACGGCTGACCGACCTTGGGAACGGGCCGTATCGGCAGCGACGTTCGCGACCTGCAGAATTGGGGTTGAAGAGTGGCGATTGAATGGTTTTGTTCACAAAGCGACGATCGAACGACTGCGGGCCGCTCCTTACGGATTTCTCGGCCGCGTTCAAGCTACAAACACAGGTCAGCTTAGTAAAGAGAATTACCGTGTAGCTTTCAGCGCGCGGTCTTCGCTGACCCGCTTTCTGCGCCTGAAAGCCCAGTATGTCGAAACCCCCTCGCGGGAAAGCTGGATGATCGAACGGCGATTATCGAAAGAGAAATGCCAACCACGCCTGCTTGCTCATCTGCGGGAAATAGATTCCGCGGAAGAAGAGCCGGCGACCAGATGGCCGATGCGTGTCTCTGATCGGTTACGGCGGATCGCTTTGATCGCTTCCCCAGTTACGTCAAATGTAGCTTCGCGACTAGGCGCGTTGGAAGTGTCTCTTCCTCAGCCTCTTCGATCGTCATTTTGAGCGGATTCGGCGACGAATGGGGCGAAGTCGAGCCAGTGCTTTCTTGGCTGGAGGCGGCTGAAGTTTTCTCGAGCCGTTTCATAGAGCGGCGTCGCTGGGAAAGGCGTAGCTGGCCAAAGACCGGAAGCCCTGGAGCCCAGTTGGGGATCTGATCGACGGTCCGTTCCGCGACCCCGACCGTGCTGGCCGTCTATTCTGCAAAATGAACGACGTGATCGCGTGGATATTTCGCTTTATGAGCCCATCAAGTACTTCGTATTTAATTCGTTGGCTGGGAGAATTGCTTGTTGATTGTCGGCTATGTTCCGCCGGGTCAATT
>JADJWI010000007.1 GCA_016716435.1 Acidobacteriota bacterium
GTCTTCGCGTCGTTCCGGCGTTCCCCAATCAGGATTTTCTTTCAGAAGTTCAATATAAAGCCGGTTTAGGCGACCGGTCGCCTTGATATCGAAGGCATTTTCGCGAATTTGCTTTACGGTGCTGATGCCCGCAAGTGCAAGGAAGAACCCGAAATGATCGGCGAAATTAGCATAGGCGCATGGAATGGTCTCGCCGTCTACGACATTCTCCGCTTCAAACCATTTTCCGTCCGTCGCGAGTACGAACTTGGCTTTCTGCTTCTCCCGTAGCAGGACTATCCTTAAGAGCCTTCAGCGTGGCGGCAACGCCTTCCGCACAGACCTTAATATGAATGTGATTGCGCTGAAGAACTCCGCGGAACGTCGGACTTGTTGGAATCACCCTTTCTCAGCTTTCGGATCGTCGTTTCCTTATTCCCGAAAGCCTCTAAAAACGCAAACGGAAACTCTTCCGCGTCAAACGGCTCTTCGGCGAGCTTAGAAACGGCTTCTTCGATTTCAACGGGGGGTTGGGGGGGAAAAAAGGGGTTGTGGGGGGAGGGGGGGGGGTGGGGGGGGGGGGGGGGGGGGGGGGGGGGGGGGGTGAAAAAAGGGGGAGGGGGGGGGTTTAAAACCAGGGTTGTAAAGGCGGGCGAGGGGATTTGGGAGGGCAAGGTGGGTGGGCTTTACATTTGGGGGGGATTCTTTGAAAATGGTTGCGTCCTCAGTTCATATTAAATTTTGGAGTTTTGCCTCGGTGGAGGTTAGGTATTTATGCGTAGATCTGCCTTGTTGGTGGTGTGTTTTTTTGCCCTCGGTTTGGGGGCGTTTGCCCAGGACCTGGATGAGGTTGTCATCTCCGGGCGGGTGGTTGATACAAATGGCCAGGCGATCGCCGGGGCCACGGTAACTGCCCGGCAGACCGCGACCGGACAGGAGCGGACGGCGACCACAAATTCCGATGGCCGCTATCGGTTGATAGAGCTTCCGCCGGGGCCATATACCATCAGGTTTGCGGCCACGGGCTTCGGGGCAAAGGAGCGGGTCGAGCTAAATACCATCTCGGGCCAGAACCTCCAGCTTGATATCGATCTCTCGCCGGCAGACGTCCAGGCCGAGACGACCGTCACCGTAGATGACTCGGATGCACCCGTAATTGATACAACCCGGACAATAGTCGGCGGAACGATAGAGCAAAGAGAGATCGAGGAACTGCCAAATACTACCCGCGACGGATTGGACCTTGTCCTGACGCTCGGCGGAGTTACTGAGGAGCCGCTTTCAAACCGCGACCTCTCTTTTGATAAAGGCGGCCGTACGGAATCGGCCCCGAGCAGCGGATTGATCGAAGGCGGCGTCTTTGCCCTCTCCGGCGGTGCCGCTTATTCAAACAACATCACCATCGACGGGCTTGATAACAACGACGACCGCGTCGCCGGTATCCGCTTTCAACCTTCGGTCGAAAATATCGCCGAGGTTCAGGTCGTTACCAATCAATTCTCTGCCGAATATGGACGTGCCTCGGGCGGCCGCGTAAATATCCGTACGCGTGCCGGTTCGCGGCGGTTTGCGGGAAGGCTTTTTTACTTCTTTTCAGATGAAAGCCTCAACGCAAATACATGGAGCAATAACCGCCGCGGCGTCCCGCGTTTTAACTTTCAGCAGCACGTTCCCGGTTTCACATTCGGCGGGCCGGTCCCGGTCGGCTACTTTAAGAATAAGACAAGCTTCTTTACGTCTTATGAATACGACTATATTTTCGACTCGACCATAACCGATACCTACATCCCGCTGACCGCAAATCCCGCTTTTCCGCTTCCGGCACCGAATTCGAGCGAAATAATAACCGATTTTGGTTCGCAGCTTGGCAGATACATTGATGGCTCGGACACCCCGCGAAAGCAGCATCGCTTTACCGCCCGCGGCGACCATAACTTTAACTCCAATCACTCGATAACGGTCAACTATCAGTTTGGCAAGACCAACGACCTCCGGCAGTTCAATGGCGGAAACCGCCTCGCCGAGTCGCTTATCGGAAGGCGGACCGAGACACAGGCAATAAACGGCACCTATAATTGGGTCGTCAGTTCCAAGGCCGTAAATCAATTCCGCTTTCAATATTCGACACTTAAGCCGGACTTTCAGGCGGTCGGCCAATTTGTAAATCCGGTCGTGCTGATCAGCTTCCGCGAACCCGGGCTTACATTTAATACGACGCTTGTCGCAGGTTCTTCAACTCTTGGGACATCCGCACGCGATGAGGGCCGCTGGCAGCTTCAGGATACTTTCACCTACGTTGCCGGAAATCATTCGCTGCGGTTCGGGTTTGATGTTCAGCGGGTCGATTCGACCTTTATCGACCTAAGCGATGCGACCGGCACCTTCAACTTTGCCGATCCGCTTTCGGCAACAACAGTTCCGCAGTGTTTGACCGATCCGACACAGCCGTCCGGCCCGACCAATCCGCGCATCCGCGGCGGTGTAAATACTTTTCCGCGGAGCTGCGTTACGCGTTACCGTCACAACTTCTTTACGGATTCGAACGTCGTCAATACTTACACCGGCTTCTTTTTGCAGGACGACTGGCGGCTCCGGAATAACCTTACGCTAAGTCTCGGCCTTCGCTGGGAACGGGAGACCGTTATTGAGGACAACAACAACTTCGGCCCGCGTGTCGGACTTGCCTGGTCGCCCTTTAAGAATGGAAAAGGCGTTATCAGATTTGGAGCCGGCATCTTCTATAACCGCGTCCTGCTGCGGACGGTCGATGATTACCGCCGCGGATTGAACGAGATCATCTTTGACACGAACCGGGTCTCGAGTTCCGGCGGTGCCCGTGATGTTTATCTTGCCGCACTCAGCGATCAGTTTCCCCAGACCTTCACGCCGGAAAGTCCGCTCGTCCAGCAATACATCGCGGCCGGGCTGAACAATAACAGCTTCTTCCGAAGCCTTGATGAGAACATCAAGATCCCGGAAAGCTATCAATTTAACTTCGGTTTCGAACGCGAGATCGGAAAGGGCTTTGTCGCCGAGGCAAATTTCACGCTCAATAAGACCATCAGGCTATGGCGGGAAATAAATACGAACGCGCCGATCATTCCGCAGGGCTTTTCGGACCTTGCCGACTATCTTGCCAACGGCATCACGACCGGGAATATCAGATTTGAGTTTGCGGGGCTGACCGCTCCGGATTCTAGAACGGACGCCGGCGTCACTTACTACAACCTGAATACCCAGAATCGCTCGACCTCGTCATCGACTCCCTACGGACGTGCACTGATCATTGCCGACTCGCTCCGGCCTTTTCCGCAGTTCGGGCAAACGGAACAGGTCGGCTCGATGGGAACCAGTTGGTACCGCGGGCTTATTCTTGAGCTGCGGCGGCGATATCGGCAGTTCGGAATGGGATTCGGCGGTTCGATCCGTGCGGCCTACACGCTCTCTTACCTTAACGACGACGGAATTGTGAATACTTCGTCGGCGCAAACGCCCGGTGACTTTGGGGCCGAGTGGTCGCGAAGTTTGCTCGACCGCCGGCATCGCTTTGCCCTTTCCGGGACATTCGACACTCCGTCGTGGATGGGTAAATTGCGTTTCTCGCCGATACTGCGGGTTGGCTCAAGCGCACCTTTCAATATCTCGAACGGCGGACAGACCGCTGACGACCGGAACCTCGACGATGTGAACTCTGACCGGCCGGATTTCAGCGGAAATATCCGGGACATTGTCTGGCGCGACGTTAACGATCCGGTTCCGGTCGATCTGGCTCGCCAGTTTACGCTCGCTCCGATCGGACGCGGCGGAAACCTGCCAAGAAATGCCGGCACCGGCCCGGCACAGTTCATCTTCGACCTAAATATCTCCCGCCAGTGGAGATTCGGGGAGCGGATGAGGCTGAGGCCGCAGATCGAGTTCAATAACATCCTGAATGCCGCCGTTTTCAGCTTTGGGTCGGAATTCATCAACTATGAAGCTGTCTCGGCAACCCCGACACCGGCACAGCTCGAAGAATTGAGGACCGGATTCCTTGTCCCGACGCGTGCATATCGGCCGCGGCAGATAAGGCTCGGGATCAGGTTCGAATTTTAGAGATCGGACATGTGAATGCAAAAAAAGAGGCGGCTCAAGGGCCGCCTCAACTTTTGGCAAGTGCAGTTTCTACACCAGGAGGTACTAAATATTCTGTGTGACGAGGTTAAGGAAGTGTCCCATTTGGAACTTCTTAACGCTAAGGTACTTTTCGGTGTGTTCCGAGGGTTCAAATTCGATCGGGACACGCTCGACGATCTCAAGCCCGCCGTCGCGCATCGCCTGTATCTTCTCCGGGTTGTTGGTCAGGGCCTTTACCTTTGTAAATCCCAGATCGCGAAGTATCTCAACGCATTGCCCGTACTGGCGAAGGTCAACATCAAGCCCAAGCATCAGATTTGCCTCGATAGTATCGGCTCCCTTGATCCTGAAGAGCATACGCCTTGATCTTATTGATGATCCCAATGCCCCGGCCTTCCTGATGTTGATAAACGACCGCTCCGCGGCCCTCGGCGGCGATAGTTTTGAGTGCACGCTCGAGCTGCGGGCCGCAGTCGCACTTTACGGAGTGGAAAACATCGCCCGTAAGGCACTGCGAATGGATCCGGACCGGTGCGGGTTTGTCGGAGTTCTCAATTCCTTTATATACGACGACGAATTCCTCATCCGAATCGATCGAACGGTAGCCCGCAATGCTGAAATTGCCAAACTCGGTCGGAAGAAAGGCCTCAGCCTCTTTTCGAACCGTTGGGACGCCCGGGAAAGTAGTGTAAGTCGTTGAAGAATGGCAAGTTTGCGTGATCATAATCGTGTGAACCGGTCGATCTCAGTTGCTTTTTCCAATCGTAAAGGTTTTCGCTTGGTATTGTCCTTCGGATTCATTTGAGGAGCGTTTGCGATGCTCAGAAAATTGCTGACAAGCCGGAATTGCTATGGTAAACTAAACATTGTTGAACCCTCCGGTTTCCCCCCTTGAACAATGAGCCAAATGTTAGAAACAAAGACACCCTTCAACGACGTCTCGATCGAGAGCGTTCTGCTCGATGCGGATCTTTTTGTGAAATACGCCTCCCCGGACAAGGCTTTTCAGCTTTTAAGGGAATCGATCGACCGGAGTCCGCGTTCCATCCCGCTCCGGGAAAAGATGCGCGATATATGCGTCCAGCAAAAGAACCTCAATGAGGCCGCCAGGCAATGCCTCGCACTCGTTACCTTATATATAAACCGCGAAGAATTTGATCATGCATACGACCGGCTCCAGGAAGCCAAGCTGCTTGACCCGAGGGTTTCTGTGGCTCCCGGGCTTGATGCTATCCGCAAAGCACGTCGTCCAGACTTTGCAACGACGCGGGACAGGTCGCCGCAGAAGGTCCGAACCGATACGACCTTTGCCGGGAATCTCGGATACGTCGGAATATTTGACGCGATCCAAGTTATTGAGAATGCAAAGATGACCGGGCTGTTGATTCTGAAATCTGACCTACATTTAGGCAGTGTGGCGTTTAATGACGGGCAGATAGTCGACTCGGAGTGCAACGGCAGGAATGGCGTCAAGGCATTCCGCGAACTTGTTGAGTTAAACAGCGGCACATTTGAATTTTCGATCTCGGAAAGTGACTTTCCGGTCGTTATTCAGGTCTCAAGCAACACCAATTTTCTCCTTGATGTACTCACCGAGCTTGACCAGGAGCGGGCAGAGGAGCAGGGCCTCCGAGATGTCAGCACCGAGGTAATGTAATCGAGATCAAAGGTTGACTAAAAAGCGGTCATACCCCAAAATATAGTGCTACCCCAGACAGGTAAGCACTATAGGATGTTTAAGCTCCAACGCCTCGAGATAACAGGTTTCAAGTCATTTGCAGACCATACTGAGGTCGTTTTCACCGGAAACGGCATAACCGCAGTGGTCGGGCCGAACGGTTGCGGCAAGTCCAACGTGTCCGATGCGATGGCTTGGGTGCTCGGAGAACAGCGCGCGAAATCGCTCCGCGGTGCGGAGATGAAGGACGTAGTTTTTCAGGGTACAAAGACCCGAAAACCTTCCGGAATGGCCGAGGTCGTTCTCCATCTTGTCCGTGATGAGATGACCTTTGACGCCGAGGACGATGAGCTGGAAGAGATCGACGAGGCGCTCAGCAGTATCGATGAACTTGCCGTAGATGTAGATGCTCTGGAAGGTTTTACAAACGAAAGCGAACTTCCAGAGATCGTAGAGGTCGAAGCCGTCGAGGCCGCAAGCGAAAATGTCTCGGAAAATGGGTTTCATGTCGGCGAGGTCGAAATTGAAGAGGTTCAGGTCGCGGCCGCAGGGGCGACGGCCAGCGTCGGAGCCGCACGAACGATAAAGACAAAGCGGCATTGGCGGCCGCGGTCGTTTGCTCTTGATTTTGCTCCCGGTGAGGCTGTTTCCGTATCGCGAAGACTTTATCTCTCGGGTGAAAGCGAGTATCTGCTCAACGGAAAAAGCTGCAGGCTTCGCGATATTCAGGACCTCTTTGCCGGAACCGGCCTCTCCGGTGCACACTACGCGATAATCGAGCAAGGCCGTATAGGTCAAATACTCTCAGCGAAACCGGCCGATCGTCGGAGCCTTATTGAAGAAGCTGCCGGAATCTCAAAGTTCCGTACCCGCCAGAGGGCTGCCGAGTCCAGGCTCGACAGTGCCAAGACCAATCTTGGGCGCATATCCGACATTGTTTCCGAAATAGAAAAACAAGCTAACTCGCTCCGCCGACAGGCCGCAAAGACGCGACGTTTCGTCGCCCTCCAGGACGAGTTCAGAGTGCTGCTCAGGCAACTCTTTGCCGCCGAGGGCAAGCATTTGGCGGCCGCGATCGAGGACCTAACGGTTCAGCTAAAGGGAGCGGTCGATCATGTCGAAGAGTGCTCGTTGGCCGTGACTTCGCAAGAAGATGCGGTCAGGCAATCGACTCAGCTCGCCCGGGATTCGGAGGAAGCTCTTGCGGAGGTCAGGCGCGGGCAGTCCGAGGCGGCCCTAGAGCGGGATCGGGTCCAGCGAGAGCGTCGCTACCAGACCGAACAGATCGAGGATCTCCGAAATCGCATAAGTAACCATAAACGAGAAATGGATGCGGCTGCAGAACGCATGCAGCTTGCGGCATCTGAAAAGGAAAGACTCGAAAAAGAAGAAGCTGCCGAAGGCGAACAGGCCGATGCGTCGCGAATGCTTCTGGCCGAGGCTGAAAAGAGCTATTCGGAGCTTGTCGAAGAGGTCCGCGGCATCGAGAGCGAGCTGGAAGTTGAGCGTGCCGAGCTTATGCGGCATACCTCCGCGATCGAAAGGCTCGGTGAGGTTGAACGGCAGCTCAACCAAAACCTTGAACGACTTGAGGAACGGGCCCGCGGTTTGGAATTAGAAGAAGGCCGTGCGAAAAAGGCCCATGAAGAACACGTTGCCGAGGTTGAACGACTTGTTTCCGAGATCGGGGGCGAACGCGAAAAACTGGGGCAATTCGAAAAAGAAAAAGAGGTTTTGACCGCCGCTATCGTGGCGGCAAGAGAGGCTCTTTCAGGTTCCGAGCAACAATTTGCGGCCGCAGAAGGCGAACTCCAGCGTGTCCAGAACAGGCTCGAGACGCTTGAGGAGCTTGAGGATCGCCGTGCCGTTTATTCGCCGGAGATCCAGAAGCTTTTTTCGCAGCGGGATGATATCGGTGTTGAACCGCTCGGTGTTTTGGCTGATTTCCTGAATGTTGCGGAAAGTGCAGAGACCGCGATAGAGAGTCTTTTTGGACCTTATCTGCAAAGCGTGATCGTCAACTCTGCGGAAGAAGCTGCGAAGATCGCTGATTGGTCGCGGCGGAGCGGTGCCGGGCGAGTGGCGATCCTTATCGCACCCGGACTCGAGAGATCGAATTCAAAGCGGGCGACTGAAAGTTCTTCAGATGTACTCGCGGCAATGGGAGTCGAGGGGACTTTTGCAGACTTGCTGCGCAATGCATTTCCGCGGGAAGCTTCTGCCCGTATCGTTGACGATCTTTCCTCGCTTGGTGGGGGTGAGGGTGTTCACGTTGCGCGAAATGGCGACATTCTTTTCGGCGGTGCTCTATATATAAGCGGCGTACGAGCGGAAGGCTCGGAAGGCGATTCGCTTCTTGCATTTAAGCGCGAGCTTGTCACTCTTGCCGAGCGGGTAAAGGAGCTCGCAGATAACGCCGAATTGGCAAGAAACAAGGCTCAGAGCGACCGGCAAGTACTTGCGGAGGTTGAAGAAAAGACCGTTGACCTACAGTCGCTGGTGATAAAGGTCGAGCGTCATTTGATCGCTCTGGAGCTTGAAGAAAAGACCGCCCGTCATGAGATCGAGCGGGCCGAGCGGCATCAGAAGGTCGTCGCTGCCGAAAGTGAACAAACATCGAACGAATCTGCAGAAATTAGAAAACGGATCGATGAGGCTCTCGAAAGCCGACGGACTGCTGAAACGTTGCTTGCCGAAGTGAGATCAAAGATCGAGGGAGTAAATCTTCGGCTTACAACTGCCCGGCAGAATGCCGAGATCGAGAACGGGACGCTCAACGACCGGCGTACACTTGCCGCTACTTCAAGCGAACGGCGTCGTGCCGTGCAATCTGCACTAAAGCGAATTGAAAATGAGCAGAAGGAGCTTGAACTTCGGTCAAGCACGACCGCTCGCGAGCTTGAAGAGGCTGAGAAGCGATTGGTCGAGGTAGCCGCCGCTCTTGAAAATACAGAGCAACGGATCGCCGGAATGGCGACGGAGATCGAAGCCGAAGGCACCGAACTCGAAGCCGCGATCGCCGCAGTTGCCGCGGCCCGTGGAAATGCTGATCTGGCTTCGAGCCTTCTTGCCGAAAGAAATCGTGCGGCCGCTGAGGCAATGAATGAACGTGCCGCGATCGAGGTCCGGCAGGCCGAAGCCTCGACTCGACTTGAGAACATACGCGAGAATTGCACGCAGGACCTTCATTGCTCGCTCGATGAGCTTATTGCAAGCGAGGCCATCTCAGAGGATTTTGAACTCGAAACGGCTCGCGGACGCTCGGAAGATCTTCGCGAGCGGCTCGATGGATTTGGCGCGATCAATATGCTGGCGGTCGAGGAACTTGCTGAGGCGGAAGAACGATTGCTTTTCCTTTCATCTCAGAGGCAAGACATCATCGAGAGCATTGCGTCGGCCGAAGAAGCTCTTCGTGAAATAAAGACCAGGTCACGGGAGCGCTTTGTTAAAGCGTTCGAGGCGATCAACGCTAACTTCAAGGAATTCTTTTCCGAGCTATTTGGTGGCGGAAGCGGCGAGATGACGCTTCTCGAATCAGACGATGTGCTTGAGGCAGGGATTGAGGTCGCGGCCCAACCTCCGGGCAAGCGGTTGCAGAACATTCTCTTGCTCTCGGGCGGCGAAAAGGCAATGACCGCGATAGCTTTGGTGATGGCGATATTCAAATACCGCCCTTCACCATTCTGTCTCCTTGATGAGGTCGATGCCCCACTTGACGAGGCCAATGTCGGGCGTTTTGTTAATAAGATCGCCGACATGGCCGAAAAGACGCAGTTCATCATCATTACCCACAATAAGCGGACGATGGAAGCGGCTCGTGCTCTCTACGGAGTGACGATGCAAGAGGCGGGTGTTTCTAAGGTCGTATCTGTCAGATTCGAATAATGGTCGAACCTATCTGGGTCTTGCGGCATCGTAGACTCCTTCAAGTGGTATATAATCCCACTTTCGCCGGACGGGCGAATCGCCCGGAAAAATGATGCTCAGTAGAATCGCGACCATTACCTTGTTATTCATTTTCGTTGGGCCTGCCGCTCTAGCAGTGTCGGGCCAGAAGAGAAATGTCTCTAAAGGGAAGGCGGCCACAACCAAGACGCCGAAAACTGCTGCCGATGAGACCCAGTCAAGCACAAACTCTTCAGAAGCAAACGAACCAATCCCGACCAAACGAAATGAACGCCCGCAAGGGGAAACGGTCGTTGCGGTCGCAAGTACGGAACGGCGTTCGGGATCTGAGTATGAGTATCTTTTCTTTCAGCCGAATTTCACGTTGAGCCGTGTTCTGATTCGCCACGATGATCTCGGAAAGGGAAGCATTGAATTCATGCGTGCGGATTTTGAGGAGCCGATGACCGAGGCGATAGAGATCTCAAGTGCCACGCTCGCTCGATTAAATGCGGCGTACGCAGATCTGAAGTTTCTCGAGTCTAATGAGTCGTATCAGCACGAAAAGGATTTCTCGCATATGGGAACGGTTCGTCTGACCTTAGTTCGTGAAGACAAGAAGCGGACGGCCGAGTTCAATTGGACAGATAACCGTCTCGCAAAGTCGCTTGCGGACGAATACAGAAAGATCGCGAACCAGTTCATCTTGACGTTTGATATTGACCTCGCCCGCCAAAACCAACCGCTCGAGTCACCAAAGCTGATCGGCCGTCTTGAGTCCTATTTGCGAAGAAACGAGATCTCAGATCCCGTCCAGTTGCTGCCATTGCTGACGGCTCTCGCTAACGATGAGCGTCTGCCGCTGATCGCACGCAATCACACGCTTCGACTGATCGGCCAGATCAAGAAAACCGCGAAATAGCCTTTAGCCTTCGACGACGTTTATCCCAAGTTCATCCAACTGAAGCGGGTCAACTACACCGGGCGAATCCATCATGAGATCTTGCGCCGAGGCGGTCTTCGGAAAGGCCATTACGTCACGGATGTTCTCGGTTCCGCATAAGATCATACAGGTTCGTTCAATGCCCGCGGCAAACCCTCCATGCGGCGGTGTGCCGTATTCAAGAGCGTCAAGAAAGAACCCGAACTGAGTACGGGCAGATTCAGGTGACATTCCGAGGGCTTTGAAGTTCAGTGCTTGAACATCCTTTTGATGAATTCGGATCGATCCGCCGGCACACTCGTAGCCATTGATCACGGCGTCGTAGGCCTTTGCACGAACTTGCCCGAGAAGGTGATGTTGCGACGGATCATCAACAGCCGTTTTGAACATCTCCAGATCCTCGTCCATCGGTGAGGTAAAAGGATGGTGAGCAGCAACGTATGTATCGGTCTCATCGTCATGCTCGAACATCGGAAACTCCGTCACGATAAGACACTTGTATATGCTCCGGTCGATCAATCCTTCGCGACGAGCGATCTCATTGCGAAGTGCGCCGAGCGAAGCGGCGACCACGCTCTTTTTGCCGGCAACGATCAAAACGGCGTCACCTTTTTCGGCACCTGCGGCTGCGGCGAGTTCGGCTATCTTTCCTTCGCCGAGGACCTTTAAGAGTGAGGACGTGATCTCATCGCCCATCTTGATCCAGGCCATCGCGCCCGCTCCATAGCGTTTTACATAGTCGTGAAGTTCGTCTAGCTGTTTGCGCGAATAATCGGCTTTACCCTTTGCTACGACGCACTTGATCTCGCCGCCTTTCGAGAGCGTATCGGCGAACGGAGCAAAATCGGTGCCGTGCAGATTTTCGCTGAGGTCTTGTAGCTCCATCCCGAAACGCAGATCGGGTTTGTCGCTGCCATAGCGGCGCATCGCTTCGGCATAGGTCATCCGCGGCCACTCGGCCGGAAGGCTTATATCGATCAGCTTGAGCACATGGTTGAACATCCCTTCCATCTCGCGGTAAACGGCCTCCCGGTTGACGAATGACATTTCCATATCAAGCTGAGTAAATTCCGGTTGCCGGTCCGCACGAAGGTCCTCATCACGAAAACAACGTGCGATCTGGTAATACCTGTCAAAGCCCGCGATCATCGTGATCTGCTTGAGGATCTGTGGCGATTGCGGCAGGGCAAAGAACTTACCAGTATGTATTCGCGAAGGAACGACAAAATCGCGTGCTCCTTCCGGCGTACTTTTCAAAAGTATCGGCGTCTCGATTTCGATGAATCCGCGGTCGTCAAAATACTCGCGGATCGCCCTAACGGCTTTCGCACGCATCCGAATATTTCGCTGTAGCTGCGGACGGCGAAGGTCAAGATAACGATATTTTAGCCGCGTTTCCTCGGCGGCCAAGTTCTCGCTTCCTGCAACTTCGAGCTGAAAGGGGGGAACGGCAGCGTCATTAAGGACCAACAATTCTCCGACCTTGACCTCGATGGCACCGGTCGAAAGCTTGGCATTCTTTGCACCCTCATCGCGCTTGACGACCTCGCCTTTGACCGCGAGTACGAACTCACCGCGAATTGACTTGGCTTTCCCGTGAGCTTCCGCTGCTGTCTCCGAACTTACGACGACCTGCGTAACCCCCTCGCGATCGCGAAGGTCGATAAAGGTGAAAACGCCAAAGTCGCGTTTCTTGGCGACCCAGCCCATTAACACGACCTGGTCGCCAACATTTGCCTCGCGGAGTTCCCCGCAGGTGTGCGTCCTTTCTAAGTTTCCTAAAACATCCAACATATATAAATAAAAAAGCCTTTCGGTCTGCGACAAACGAAAGGCGGAACGCTACGGGATGTGCGTCCTCGCCTATGTATTATTGTCGTTGTTCAGCCGAAAAGCGTTCATCAAATGTTAAAAATAAAGACGAGCGAAATAATACAAGATAGGAGCGTTCAAAAGCAAACTGTCGAGCCGGTCGAGCAGTCCGCCGTGGCCCGGGAGTATGTTTGCGGCATCCTTGGTCCCCGAACCGCGTTTCATGGCGCTTTCGGCCAGGTCGCCGAGAACGCCGACCGCAGCCATTACAACCGCGAGACCAACAGCGATCGCGACAGGCAACTCCGGAAAAAACAACCAGGTGCAGAGTGCCGAGATGGCCCCGGCTGCGACGAGGCCGCCAATCAGGCCTTCGATCGTTTTCCCGGGCGAAATCAGAGGGGCGAGTTTATGCTTGCCAAGAGCCCGTCCGGCAAAATACGCCCCGGCATCCGAGCCAAATATGACCGCGAAGAAAAATAACAAGAGCTTTGAGGAAAGCCCAGGAATGTTCTCAAAGCCGACCCGCGTAGCGATAAGAAAGCCACCGAGAAACGCGACGTAAACTACCCCGAAAACGGTTACCCCCAGACCGGTAAGAAGCTTCGAAAAATCCTTCTGAAAGCGGAACGTCTCAGCGATGATCACGACGATCAACGCGAGGGCGAGCGTTAACAAAAGCAACTCAGGGGCCTTTGAAGGGGCGTCGAAAACGAAAGCCACTACCAATGCGGCCGCGGCCAAATACGCCATTCCGGCATCCGCTTTGAGTTCGAGCTTTTTTGTTAGAGTGAAAAACTCAAAGAGTCCCGCGGCGAGGGCGAGGACGGCAATCACGACAAAAAGCCAAACCGTTTCGGGAAACCAAAAGGGGAGAACCACCGAGGCAATAAGGATCGGCAAGGCGATGGCAGCGGTAAGAAGTCGAGTTCGCATTCAAGAATAAGCTAGTTGGGCAAGTCCGGCGTTTCACCCCTGTCATGCCAGAAAATATACATTACGCAGACTGAACGTCGCCGAATCTACGGTCTCGCTTCTGATACTCGATGATCGCCTCGAAAATGTGCGGCCGCCGAAAATCAGGGAAAAGAGTTTCCGTTACGTAGATCTCGGCGTACGCGATCTGCCAAAGCAGGAAATTCGATATGCGCATTTCTCCGCTCGTGCGTATCAGGAGGTCAACATCGGGAAGCCCAGCAGTGTAGAGATATTTTTCGATATCAGCGTCATTTATTGAATCGAGACTGCGGCCCGTTCTTGCCACATCTTCCGCAGCAAGCTTGAACGCCCTGACCAATTCAGCCCTGCCGCCATAATTCAACGCGACATTCAATATCATTCCGGTGTTCTCGCTGGTTTTTTTGACAGCGGCGTCGATCTCTGTCCGGACATCTTCGGCCAGGCCGGAAATGTTGCCAATGGCTTGAAAGCGTATGTTGTTCTTGTGAACATCCTTGAGTTCGCTTCTTAGATAGCGCTTTAGCATCGACATCAGCCCCGAGACCTCGGCCTTTGGCCGTTTCCAGTTCTCGGTTGAGAACGCGTAAAGGGTTACCGAAGGAATAGCGAGACGAGCACAGGTGTCAACGATCGCCCGGACGGATTCGGCTCCCGCTCGATGCCCAAATATACGTGGTTTGCCTCGCCGACGTGCCCAACGCCCATTGCCGTCCATAATGATCGCAATGTGCCGCGGAAGGCGCTCGGCATCAATCGCCGAAAGAAGCTCCGACTCTTTAGTATTTTTCTTTATTACCCCGGAAAATGCTTCGAACATCAGCTCACAAAGGCTTGTTACCGGTCCGGACCGATGATCCGTTCCTCGAAATGAACGATCGAGTCGATATTGATCGGACCGTAAATATGAGGAAACCCCTCGCCATTGGTCGAGGGTTCGAATACAAGATCCGAACTAAGTCGTTCGCTGTCAATTGTTAAGACGACGACCTTTGAAACCCCATCGAAATACCGATCCAAAACGCCATCCAACTGTTCAGGCAAACTACAGTGAATAAACCCTTCTCCGGCAAGACTTTCAGCGATGATCGTATCTCCGGACCGCTGTTCTTCCCAGGATTTGGGCAAAATAACATGGAAAATATGCATCGGCTGATCTAATCGTAGTCGACCTTAAGCAAGCTTAGGCCGTGGGCCGGGGCGGTTTTACCGGCAAGTTTTCGTTCCCCGCTCACCAAAGCCGTTTGAATTGTATCAGAATCACGCGTTCCCAGCCCGACCTCCAGAAGCGTCCCAACGATCGAACGCACCATGTAACGCAGGAATCCATTGGCCGAAATGTGGAACTCGATAATCATTGCACCCGCCCGTTTATCCCAGAAGGTGTCGAAACCGCAGTCGATTACGTTTCGAACGCGATTATCGGAATCAGACTGGGCCGCCGAAAATGCGGTCCAGTCGTGTTCGCCGATAAGTACGCGAGCGGCTGCCTGCATCGCGGCGATGTTTAGTGGCTGCGACTCGTGCAGAGCATAACGCCGCCAGAATGGCGACATGATCGGAGCATTTACGATTCGATAAACGTAGGTCTTTTCCTTTGCTGAGAAGCGAGCGTGAAAATCATCAGGTGCGTTCTCAACGTTCATGATCCGTATGTCTCGCCAAAGATTGCCATTTATCGCTGCCTGAAGTTTCTCTGGAGTAAAGCTTCGCGACAAGACAACGTTTGCAACCTGTCCCTCGGCGTGGACGCCTGCGTCTGTTCTCCCAGAACCGGCCAAGTGAACCGCACCACCTTCCAAAACACCGAGAACACGCTCCAGCTCGCCCTGGATGGTCCGGTCATGCTCCTGCCGCTGCCAGCCGTGGAAATCAGTTCCGTCATACTGGATCAGGAGTTTATAGTTCATTCATCCTCGAATTGAACGCTTCGGCGAATCTGGCGGCAGAACCATTATCCATTCTGAAATACAAAGCCGGCTCGATCAGTTCGACCTCCATTATCTCAAACCGTCCGCTAAGCCCTCTTGCGGCGTCGATACGCGCATAAAGAAGGCGCTTCCGTATGAAACTCAAGGCTTGAAAGCCAAGTTCCATGAGTTCGCCCGCAGGCTCTGTCGCATTAATATTGCCACCGTGTTCTTCCTGTACTCGAAAATCTCCCGTCTTCGGTGTCTTCAAGATCGCATGGCTAAAGGCCCCTTCAAAAAAGAACAGCGAATACTCGCCCTCTTCCGTGATCGAGGGAATGAAAGGCTGGATCATGAACTCTCGATCTTTGAACACCCGGGCAACATCATGATCAAAACTCCGCACTCGAAACGTATCTTGAGCCGTAGCACTTATTGTCGGCTTAACTACTATTTCATCCGTGCCGGCGATTTCTTTGAAGTCGTTAAACTCGGACGCGTCCAGACCGCCCGTAGCGAATGTCGTCGGGATTACAGGAACACCGGCCGCTAAAATCTCCGCAAGATACCTTTTATTCAGGTTCCATTCGACTATATCGTACGGATTCTCAAGACGGGCTCCCGAGTTCGCGATAGTGCGAAGAACCTCCAAAAAGCCTTCCGCGTCCTTTTGATAGTCCCAAGGCGTCCTGATAACGACCGCCTCAAACCGTCCCCAATCGACTGTGGGATCTTTCCAAGATTCGTACGAAACCTGCCATCCAAGCGAGCGAAGTGGCTCAACCGCCAATTCATCATCGCTCGTATAGCCGGTCAGGTCGTCTGTGGTAAGAAAGCAAACCTGTCGCATTATTGCTTGTCGTGCGACTTGCGGCTTCCCGGCATCACGGTTTCCATTCCTTCGGCACACATTGGGCAATATTGAGGTGCAAAGGAGGGAACGTCGATCGTAACAAGCGACGTCCTCTCGACTCCAACGTCGGCCCGTCCGTTCGAACGATCGATGATCGTTACGGCTCCGATCACGTCGCCTCCACGGGAGGTGAGCGATTCAATACACTCCTTGGTCGTGCCGCCGGTCGTCATCACATCTTCGACTACCAAGATCTTTTCGCCCGGCTTGATCGTGAACCCTCGGCGGACGGTCATTACCTGATTTTGCCGCTCGGTCCAGATGAACCTAACGTTAAGAGCGGCGGCGACAGCATAGCCGACGACAAGTCCGCCGATCGCAGGCGAAGCAACCGTCTCTATCCCGCGGTCAAGATACTTTTTCGCTATCTCGGCCGCAAACCGGGTTGTGTCTGCGGGATATTGCAGGGCAAGAGCGCATTGCAGGTAGATCGGGCTATGGAGTCCACTCGAGAGGACGAAATGCCCCTCCAGTAAAGCGTCAGTGTCACGAAAATGCTGCAGAATCTGTTCGGAGTTCATTGTTTTGGGCGGTGAATTAACTGGCGCACCGAACCTGCATTATGCCAAAAGCTATCAATTCTGCCCAATTAGAAAGGCCAGATTTGTCCCGATGATTTGCGGTTCTGGATGACACGGCTAGAATAAAGTCGTATGGCTCCGTTCCCAAATCTGATCTGCGACGCATTACTGATCAGTGACACGATCGAATTCCTGAAGCTCCGAGGTGGACGTGCGTCAGCGATCTCTGTTGTCGGGGCGGTGATGAAGATCAATGTCAGGGAGGCGGCCCTCGCCCGCACTCTGGCGGAAGGATTAGCGGAAAAGGACGCTCGACTTGCGATCGTCAATGACGATGTTGTACTCACGACAAATGATGACGGAGATATCGATCTCCGTACTGCCGATTTCGTCGTAATCGATCTTGAGACTACGGGAGCGAAGGCTCCGCCGTGCAAGGTTACCGAGGTCGGCGCGTATCGGGTCTCAGGTGGAAAGATCTGCGGTGAGTATCATTCGCTCGTCAACCCGGAGACGCCGATTCCGCCGTTCATAACTTCGCTTACCGGCATTGACGATTCAATGGTGGCCGACGCGCCGGCCTTCCGTGATATCTCGGACGAATTGCTGACGTTCATCGGTGATTCAGTGCTAGTTGCTCATAACGCACACTTTGATGTCAGTTTCTTGAATTGCGAGATCGGGCAAGTATATGTCGACTACAGGTTGGGCAATTCGCAGCTTTGCACGGTGCAATTGTCGCGCCACCTTTTGCCGGACATCGAGAATCATAAACTTATGACCGTTGCCCGGCATTTTGCTATCGCGCTCGAAAACCATCACCGTGCGTCAGACGATGCGCGGGCAACAGCCGAAATATTCATTAACTTGCTCGGCGACCTAGAGGAATTGGGAATTAACGATCTAGCCTCGGCCCGGAAATTGGGCGGACGAAGACGAAAATGGAAAACAGCATGACCTTACCACCAGAGAATCTGCAGAACCTTGAGATCCAGTCCACACCGCGGGACGAAATGGGCCTGGTGCAACTTGATACCTTCGGTTACGAGTTTAAGGGCCGAAAAATTTGGATCGACTTTGAAATACCCGAGTTCACAGCGATCTGCCCGTTTTCCGACTTTCCGGACTTCGCGACGATCAAACTCAGCTACGTCCCAAATGAGCGGTGCATTGAGCTAAAAAGCCTAAAACTTTACATAAATTCATTTCGTGAGGTAAAGATCTTTCACGAACATGTGGTGAATGTGATCGTGGAGGATTTCGTAGAGGCATGTGACCCGCTTGAGGTCAGACTCGTGGGCGATTTTAATGTGCGAGGGAACATCAAGACCGTTGTAAGGGCCGAGTATTCGAAGGCTTAGTGCGAATTGTTGCCGTTCATTACGCGTGGCTGAACGGTTTGATGCTTTTCGCAGGCTTTGGCGACCAATTTATCGACCTTTTCAACCGCAACTTCTTCATCCATTGGTTCGGCAACAAGTATCTCGGACAGTATCAGGCTTCGAGATTTGTCCAAAAGCGTCTGTTCGCGGAAAGAGAGTTTTTTCTCGTAACTCAGGAACGTGAGTTTCTTTAGAACGTCCGCGACCGAGAACAAATCCCCGCTTCGAAGCTTTTCTGCAAATTCCTTCGATCGTGACTTCCAGTCACACGAGACGATCTCAAAGTCGGCAGATAGGGAACGAATCAGTTTTTTGCATTGTTGCGGTGAGATGACCGGACGAATGCCAATGTTCTCGGCATTGTCTAAAGGTACCAGAATGGTCGAATTATCACTTATCAAGCGAAGGGTGTAGCAATTTACAACCGTATTTCCGAGAGCTGTTCGCCGAATTGCTTCGACGATGCAGACTCCTTGATTTGGGTAGGCGACCTTTTCTCCGACTGAAAGATCCATAAGCTCCTCACCTCCGTAAAACACCACGGAATTCGAAAGGACTGATTGAACCTAATTGGTCCGGTCGTGAGGAAAATCCAAAAGGGAACAGGAAAAGGATAGCACACTTCCGTTAGGAGACGAAAGAAGATTCTTCCGAAGGGAGCGAGTGTCGGGGAAGTTCGATCGTAAACACGGTTCCTGTACCAAGCTCCGATCGAACTGAGATCTCACCGCCGTGAAGCCGGGCAAGATGCTTGACGATCGAAAGTCCGAGCCCCGTGCCCCCGACGTCCCGGGTCCTTCCGCGATCAACACGGTAAAATCTCTCAAATATCCGCTGAGCGTGACCCTCAAGAAGGCCTTCGCCTGTATCAACAACCGAGATCAGATCGGCCTTGTCTGTTGAGGACAGCGATACGGTGACGGTTCCGGCGTTCCGATTGAACTTGATAGCGTTGTCTATCAGGTTGGTCAACATCTGCTCCAACCGCATCGGATCTGCAAACACTCGTGCTTCACTCGCAATGTCACTTATGAGCCCAATTTCGCGCTCGGTCGCTTTTGTCGCAAGGTCAGCAAAGACCTCATCTACCACATTTGAAATGCGCACTTGTTTTACGTCGATCGAGATGTTGCCGGACTCAATGAACGAAAGCTCCAGGATGTCAGCGATCAAAGCGTGCATTCGCTCAGCATTGCGACGAATGGTCGTTAGAAAACGCCGACTGTTTTCGACATCATCAATAGCACCGTCTTCGAGAGTTTCTACGAAGGCCAGGATCGATGTCAGCGGCGTGCGCAGTTCATGGGAAATATTTGAAAGAAACTCCTGACGCACTCTTTCGAGTCTTTCGATCTGAGTTATGTCGTAAAAGGTGCCGATCGCATATTGTTTTCCGTCAAGAGTGATCGGTGCAACAAATACGTTGTAGATCCGTCGCTCAGTCCCTACGAGTTCGATCCGAACTTCTTCGGACGCATTGCTGACGACGGCGCGTCGAAATGCTTCGTGGAGGTCGATGTCACGAATGATCTCGCTGAGACGGCGGCCTGCGAGAGGATAACCGCCGCGGCCAAATGATTTCTGGGCAGACGGGTTGGTAGCTACAACGCGCATGCTCGAATCCGCGAGGAGAACCGAGTCGCGGTTAGCGTCAAGTACCGCTTGAAGTGTATCCAGCAAGGGTGTTAACGAAGCGGGTCGGCTTACGCCGAATCTTTGTGTCGGCTCTATTTGCATCCGACAAACCGATATCCAACGCCGACGACAGTCTCGATCGCGATGCCGCAGCCATCCATTTTCTGTCTAAGGCGGCGGATGTGAACATCAAGCGTTCTCGTATCGCCAAAGTAACTATAGCCCCAGACATTGTCCAAGAGTTGCTGCCGCGTCGCAACCCGTCCGCTGTTCTTAATTAGATGCTCTAAAAGAGCAAATTCCTTCCGCGTAAGCTTAACGTCTTCGCCATCAGCCGTGACCCGCATATCGTCGAAGTCGACCTCAAGCCGCTCGTCTTCGTACTTAAGCGTTGTCTCTTTTTCGGCCCGACGGAGCACGGCTCGAACTCGGGCGATCACTTCCTTGACGGAAAATGGTTTAACGATGTAGTCGTCGGCACCGGTGTCTAGCCCTGCGATCTTGTCGGACTCGGCAGCTTTCGCCGTCAACATTATTATCGGCGTGCTTTCTGTCGATTGTTCTTTTCTCAAGCGTCTGCACAGTTCCATTCCGCTCATACCCGGAAGCATGAGATCCAAAATGATCAATGAAGGTGTAGATTTTTCGTCAAGGGCCAGACGTAGGCCCTTCTCGGCCGATTCTGCGATCATTGACCGAAAGCCTTCGCGCTTGAAGTTGTAGTGAAGGCTTTCGGCTATATCAGCGTCGTCTTCGATGATCAATATCGTTGGCTGCATAAATCGCGGTGTTTCAAGTAATTGGCGTTCAAGAGTTCAACGCCAGTTTATGAACCGCAGCTTGCCGCGATGTTACCAGAATGTTACCACTATGTTAATTATTGGATCTTGCGGGTTCCGAGTGTTTTGACGTAATCCGAGCCTTAGGTCCTACGCATATCTTCTCTGGGTCGAACCAGCCTACGCAGTTTCCCCGAAGCCGGAGCGATCTCATTCCATGAAGCGATCTCGAGTTCGATCACGGCCAAAGCAGCGGTTGGCATCGGCTCGACGGCCCCTGTCAGCATCCGAAGAATTTGTTCACATGCCGGATTATGACCGACCAAGAGTGCTCGGGTTGACCGATCGGGAATCTCGGAGACGACCTGAAGAAGTTCCTCGGCGCTCGCTTCGTATATCCTTGCGTCAAAATGGACATCAAAAGTATGTCGGGTAGCGGCCTGAACCAGATTCGCTGTCTCAGTTGTCCGTTTTGCTGGCGAACTTACCAAGAAATCAGGGAGAAGGCCCTCCGTCGCAATAATCTCACCCATGAACGGTGCGGCCCTTCGCCCACGTTCGTTCAAGGGCCTATCGAAATCAGCCATCGAGGTATCGATCCAACTGGACTTTGCATGTCGCATTAAGAGCAGAGTTTTCATATATTCAAATGAGGGAGGCGGGAAAAGCTCTGCGGGAAGAACTGAGGGGGAGTTTAATCCCGATCATTGGTCAAGTTCAACCTCCCATGGTTCAATTTCGGCAATTTGCTAGAATTTTACAAATAGACGTCGATCAGTGCTGTAGTCTGAGATGTTGGTCGTTGAACAAATAAATCCTTCTCTTCTGGTCAACTGGCTCGGATTTTCCGTCGGGGTTGCTTTGTATGCTCTTCTCGGATGGATGATTCTTCGACATCGTGAGAGCTCGGGCGGCAAGCAGGTCCGGGTATTGCTCTTTCTTACATCTGCGCTCGGGTTGGTTTGGAACGCCGGTGAACTCGCAGTCACCGCCCTTGGCCACAATTCGACCCTTCATCCTTTGATCACCGTTTTCGCTTACTCGGCGTTGGGCTTTTTGCCTTCAGTCGTAGTTCATTCTGTTCAACTCGAGACCGATCAACGGCCGGTATTGACGTGGATCGCTTACCTTATCAGCACGCTTGCTACTGTCGTTCACATCTGGGCATACGCTGCGGGTTTGGCGGTTCCGTCATCTGCGGGCCTGATCCTCTTAACCTTTGGTGCCGTGTCGCTTGTGATCGGGCTGCTTCTCACAAACCTCCGGCAAACCGTGGAGCGAAAGACAGTTTGGGTGACGGCACTTCTTGTATTCGCCGTATCTTCTCTTCACCTTGTTTCGCACCGGGGAAGCGGTTCTTCATGGCCGGTAGAATTGATAGCCCACCAATCGTCCCTGCCGCTCGTACTAGCGATCCTTTACCAGAATTATAGATTTGCTTTTGCAGATATCTTTCTCAAGCGTGCGGTTTCGCTAATTTTACTCGCGTTTGTTGCGTTCGGGCTCTATGTTGCAGTTGCTGGCCAGGCGACCGAAGCCGTAGCTCGTCTTTCTCCAAACATACCCTCGACGGCGATCATACTTGTGTTTTGGGTCGGCACAGCACTTCTCTATCCGTCGATAAGCCGTTTTGCGGGATGGTTGGTCGATACGGTTTTGTTGAAGCGCCCCGATTACGAAAGCTTCTTGAACGAACTTGCGAAAGAGATCGATGAATGCGAATCAACGGAACTCGTTCCAGCGTTGGTCTCGTCAATTTTGGGGAAGGAGTTTTCGGCCGGATCGTATGACTGGCGAGAGATCGAATACGTAAAAGACGAGCCACGCTTGAGTTCGGTAAACGATGCGGGCGAATATATTGAGACCGTGATCCGGACCGCGGAGGCTCCCTTTTATTTAATACGTCTCGGGGAATTTGCCGGCGGCAGGAGGTTGCTCTCGGAAGAGATCACAATGCTTGAGATGGTGGCGAATCGAGCCGCGAGACGCATCGACGCCCTTCGCGTCACCCATGAACGATGCGAGCGAGAGTTTCGAGAACAGCAATTTTCGCGCCTTGCCGCCGAGGCCCAACTTACGGCCCTCCGTGCCCAGATCAATCCGCATTTCTTATTCAACGCGCTCACAACCATTGGCTACTTGATCCAGGAATCGCCCGACAAAGCGTTGCAAACCCTACTTCAGCTAACAAAACTGCTGCGGCGGGTTCTGAATACCACTGACGAATTCACGTCTTTTGGTGCGGAACTTAGGCTCATAGAGAGCTATTTGGAGATCGAGCGGGCAAGATTTGAGGAGCGCCTCACCGTGACGATAGACGTCGATGACGAGTTGCGGTCGATCGAGATCCCCTCACTGATCCTACAGCCTTTGGTTGAGAACGCGATCAAACATGGGATCTCAACGAAACGATCCGGTGGAGAAGTTAAAATTAGTGCGCTGCTTGAGAACGAGGACGGTCAGGCGTTTCTGTGTATTACGGTCGCGGATACGGGCGATGGGAGCTCGCTCCTTGCTCGTCCCGAATCTCGAGGTGTCGGCCTACGTAATGTAGAAGACCGTCTTCGCAACTATTATCACGACGAGGCGCGACTCGAGCTTTATCGGTATCGCGACGTGGAGACGCGAGCAGTGATCTCGATTCCGATCGTTCATAAGCGTTCCGAGATCGAGAACGAGAACGAGGTTTCCGCCATATGACTTCTCTTAGGGTAGTGATCGCCGATGACGAGCGTCCGGCGCGCGAATATCTGAAGAAGCTCGTTTCCAAGATCGATGAAGTTGAGATCGTCGGTGAGGCTGAGAATGGGCTTGATGCGGTCGACTTAATTGGGAAGCTGTCGCCGGACCTCGCGTTGCTAGATCTGCAGATGCCGGAGCTCAGCGGTCTTGAGGTCGTGAAGAAGATCTCAGAAGACAAGATGCCTCTGGTTGCTTTCGTTACGGCATTTGACGACTATGCTGTCCAGGCTTTTGAGTTAAATGCTATCGATTACCTTCTGAAGCCGGTTGAGCTTTCCCGGCTCCGCGAGACAATAGCTCGGGCATTCCAACGACTTGAGAATGCCGACTGGCGGGACGTTGAGAGAAAGCGACTTGAAGCTGCGACGGAAACGATCGAGCACACCTCAGGCACGGGCTTTCTTAAACGAATTCCTGTCCGCATGCGTGATGACATCTACCTCGTTCCGGTCGATGATATCGCATCGATCGTTGCAGACGGGGAATTGCTTTACCTCACAACGGCAGATCGAACGAAATACACGATCAACTACCGGTTAAAGGACCTTGAAGCTCGTCTCGACCCCGAACTCTTTGTCAGGCTGTCGCGCGGTTCGCTCGCGAATATAAAAATGGTGGAAAGGATCTCGCCGGTTGCTGGCGGGACATACATTGTCCACCTTATCAACGGCCAAGAATTGACCTCCAGCCGACTTCAATCCAAGGCACTTCGGGCCCAGCTATTGCGAATCTAGTCTTTAAACGTCTCCTTTGTTTTTCTTGCTATCACTCCAATAGTGCATTTTATGTGCGAATTTCGACCGTTCGTTTAAAAGACAACAAGGGCAGCGGTTCTTCAGCTATCGTTGAGCTTTTGGTCGTAAGGCACCTTACGCCCAAGATCCGACATTTGATTTACGAGGTACAAATGAGAATTTTCAGTATATTTTTTGTTGTTCTTTTGCTTGCCGTTGCGGCTATTGCTCAGAACGCAACTATCACCGGTAAGGTGACGTACGGGAATGCGATCCCGCTCCATGATGCGAACGTTCAGATCGTGCAGACCCGACAAAGTGTCCGAACAGATACCGACGGCAATTTCTCATTGAAGGACGTACCTCCGGGTCGTTATTCGATCCTCGTTCACCTAGAGGGTTTTTCAGATACTTCACGCCAGATCACGGTTGGGACCGGAGCTTCTTTAACCGTCAACTTCCAACTCCAAATATCATCGCTGCGGGAAGAGGTGACTGTGACCGCCTCCGGGGCGGAGCAGACCGTTTTTGATTCATTTCAATCAGTGACTTCGATCGGGCCGGGCCGAGTACTCGAAAAGGCGTCCACTTCGATCGGCGAAGTCCTTGAAGGTGAACCTGGTGTTGCGAAACGCAGCTTTGGCCCCGGCTCGGCACGCCCAGTGCTTCGGGGCTTCGACGGCGATCGCGTGCTTGTTTTGGAGAACGGCATTCGCAACGGTTCGGTCGGCTCGCAATCAGGCGATCACGGTGAACCTTTGGATCCGATGGCGGCGGAGCGGATCGAGATCGTTAAGGGCCCGGGTACTCTCCTTTACGGGAGCAACGCGATCGGCGGCGTCGTAAACGTGATCGACCATACGGATGACGACTACACTGACGGAGTGCGGGGTTATGTAAAGGGTGTCGGAGGAACCGCCGATAAGCAGGGTGCTATCGGAGGCGGTGTCGAATATGGCTTGAATCGCTGGCTGTTTCGCGGCAATTTTGGCGCACAGCGTACAGGTGACTATCAAACCCCGCTCGGACAAGTCCCAAACTCGGCTTCGCGGTCCACGACGGGTTCGTTTGGAACAGGATATTATGGCGAGAAAGCATTTCTTGCCGGGAAATTCAGTGCCGATGTACGCCGCTTCGGGATTCCCTTCGCAGCCCTTTTTGAGGGTGGCGGCGAGAAACCGAAAGAGGGTGAACTTCCGGATGTCGACGAGGATATCGACCTTAGAATGCGTCGTTACAATGTCCGATTTAACGGTGGTTTCCGCGATCTGAATAATTCGTTTCTCCGCGGAGTCAACTACGCCGTCGATTACACCGATTACAGGCACAAGGAAATCGAGAGCGAGGACGGGATCGACGAGGTCGGAACAACGTTTTCGAACAAGGTGTTCAATTATCGCTCGGTGTTCGAGCAACAACAGTATCAGCGGCTGACCGGTCGGTTCGGGTTTGAAGGCTTCAACCGCGATTACGAGGTCGTTGGTGCCGAGCAACTCATTGACGGCAAGATACGGCAGAATTCGTTCTCCGTTTTTGGACTACAAGAGCTTAACTTCGACCGCGTCAAGTTCCAGTTTGGCGGACGCGTCGAGAACAACCGCTATCGTGCCGAGGATCCTCAGTACCGTGACCGTAATTTCACCGGATTCTCAGGTGCCGCGGGGATGAACGTCGGGCTTTGGGCCGGCGGCGCGTTCGTATTTAATTACACATTCTCGACACGAGCCCCGGCCCTCGAGGAACTCTACAACAACGGTCCTCATATCGGCACAGTGACGTTCGAGATCGGTAACGAGAACCTCCGAAAGGAAACAGCGAATGGCTTAGATTTCTCTCTTCGCCACACCTCGCAACGCTTCCGATTCTTCAGTGATGTGTACTACTACCGGATCAATGACTTTGTTTTCCTTGCATTTCAGGATGAAGACGGCGACGGTGACGTTGACATCGAGGACGGGCTTCCCGTTGCTCGATTTGAACAAGAGGACGCGGAGTATTTTGGTGCCGAGATCTCGGCGGAGGCCACTTTCAACGATTGGCTGGGCGGCTTTGCAAGCTTTGATTTTGTGCGTGCAAAACTGGTGGATGAGAATCTCAACGTCCCCCGAATCCCACCGGCAAGGGCGAGGCTCGGCCTCGACGTTCGATATGAGGGGTTGAGCTTGCGGCCCGAGGTAGTATTTGCCTCGGCTCAGACCAAGTTGTTTCCGTTAGAAACACGCACCGCCGGTTACGGCCTCCTCAATATAGCGGGGTCGTACACGATCGCACGACATCACAGCGCCCATATTTTTTCGTTCAATGCTTACAATTTGACGGACAAGCTCTACCGAAATCACGTCAACCTCGTTAAAGACCTGATGCCCGAGATCGGACGTGGGATCCGTGTCGGATACACGTTCAGATTCTTCTAATCGAAGCTGCTGACTTAGGTTCAACTGTAGAAAGAAAACTTACACCCTCCGTTCAGTTCGTTTATACTCTGAATAAACAAACTGATCGGAGGGCTTTTTTATGAAGACTGAGACTTTAGAATTTTCTACATCGAATGGAGATACATCGGCCTATGTCGTAGTTCCTCAAAACGGAAATGGTAAGGCCGTAGTGGTCATTCATGAATGGTGGGGACTTAACGAGCACATCAAAGATATTGCTGGCCGTTATGCAGCGGAGGGCTTTACTGCGATCGCTCCCGACCTTTATCGCGGCCGGGTAGCCACCGACCCTGAAAGTGCTTCGAAGATGATGCACGAATTGGCGATCGAGGATGGCCTCGATACTATCCGGCAGACGATATTGACCGCTCGCAAGGAATATGACATCTCGCGTTTCGGCATCACCGGATTTTGCATGGGCGGGACATTTGCCCTTCGTGCTGCGTGTGAAGTTGAAGGCTTTGCGGCGGCTGTCCCGTTTTACGGTGATATTCCCGAGGAAGCAGTTCTAAGAAAGTTGAAAGTCCCAACTGTCTTTGTCTCAGGAACGCGAGACGGATGGATCACGCCCGAAAAGGTCCTGGAACTTGAGAAGGCAGCGGAGAAGTATGAACTTCCGTTGGAGTCGTTCAAATACGACGCCGATCATGCTTTCTTCAATGATACGCGGCCGGAGGTATTCGACGAAACTGCGGCACAGAACGCCTGGGCACACGCGATCGCTTTCTTTGGCTCAAAACTCTAGTTGCTGCGGAGCGTAACCGCCGGTAGCGAATCTTAATAGGTGGTGCCTTACATATTCAGGTCAAGTTCGTACACTTGATCGCCATCTGGATTTGGGATCCTGTCTAACGAATTTCGTTCTTTTCGTTGCCGCTTACGCTGAAACATATTTTGATCCGCGGCGGCAATTGCCTGCTCGAGGCGATCGATCGAATCAAAATTAGTGAACCCCCATGAGACTTTAATGTCGATCGGCTGATCAATACCATCAATTGTCACTCCTCGAAGGAGATTCTCTAAACGGTTCATCCGAAGCTCCGCCATTTCGTCGTTCATGCTTACCATGATGACGAAAAACTCATCGCCACCCCACCGATAGATAAGATCCTCGGCTCGCATTAGAGACCGTATTGACCCCACTACCATCCGGATGGTCGAATCGCCGGCCGCGTGGCCATAACAATCGTTTATTGCTTTGAGGCCGTCAATATCAAAAAAGCCAACACAGCCGGCGACCGTTGCTCCTTCCGAATTTCCTTGGCGAACGAAACCGTAAAACGCATGACGCGTTAGTGCAGCGGTGAGTGGGTCTGTGTGTACAAGTTCTTCAAGCGTTCGTTTCGTTTTCTCAAGCTCAACATTTGCGTCCTCGGCCCGCCGCAGCACTTTTTCCAGCAAAATGATGACCATTCCGAATCCAAGAGCCGTCTGGAGGACCATCGTTACCATAGGCGCGTAAATGAGTAACTCGCTTTTTAGCGGGAATCCGGATCCGGCGAGGGAAACAGCGAAATAGCCAACCGCTTGAATCGCTAGAAGTACGAGAGAAACCCGCATCACCTTCCACCCAAAGGTGCGCGCTTCAAGCCGACTGAGCATTACGAAACTAAAGACATAGAATCCGACCAGAATGATCGCATGGATCGGAAGCACTTCGTTAAACTCCGGGGATAGCAACGGGAGGATGATGGCGATGGCAACAAACGGCACGATAGCAGCCTCGTGCTTTGCCGAGAGTTCGAAGTCGCTCTCCAAAGTCTTGCAACCCGAGATCAACAGGAACCCAAATATATACTCGCCCAGGAAGTAGTAGGTGAAGAGCATTGATCCGAACTCATCGAAATCAAAAGCCAGTCGAAGCGAGATAAGGGCAAACGATTGACAGAGCCAAGCCACGGCCCAATATTTGAGCGCCGTGAGCTGCAGCGACCGCCGCAAAAAAAGCGAGAGGATCGTTATTAGAAAAACACTATTCAGCTGAATCAGCAGTGTGAATTTTGATTCCATATGGGCTAGAAAATTAGCCTTAAAGAAGGGTCTTGAATGGATTGCGAAGGGAGGATGATTAGGAAGGAACGCCGAAGCGTTACCGGTATTATAAAATAATGGTGATGGATTCGTCTACACTTTTCTCAACGTAACAGTTCCTCGAGCTCTGCAAGAACCGGCAAAGCGGTGCGGGCGCCCACCTCGCGGCAGTTAAGTGCTGCAACCGCATTCGCCATTCGGGCACAAGTTTCAATGTCCTGACCCGTAAGAACTCCGTAAAGAAGCCCGGAACGGAAAGCATCACCGGCTCCGGTCGTGTCCCGACAGATCCCCGGCACCGGAAAGCCCGCGGTCTCAACAAACTGATCTCCGCAAAGCAGTGTGGAACCGGCCGAGCCTAAAGTAATGCCGACCAAGGCGGCACCACTTCTCTCGTGCAGCTTTCGCAACGCATCCTGGGTGTTCGAGATACCGAAAAGCTTTCTAGGCAGATCAGACGAAACGACAAGTATGTCGGTTAGCCTAAGTAGCTCATCTGTCGCTTCGAAAATGTTGTCCATGTCGACGGAAACTATCGTCCCGGAGCTCTGTGCCGCCTTCGCCATATCGACGCACGCTTTTCCATCATGTGGGGTTAGATGCAAGATCTTTGCCTGCTGAGCAAGGTCGGTAGGGGCGTCCGCTTCACTGAATTTCAACCGTTCGTCACGCTTCCAGAGAACGGTACGCTCACCGCTGTCCGCATCGATAATTATGAAGGCGATCTGAGTCGAGGCATTTGGAATCCGTTCGCACTCGGAAATGTCAACGCCTTCTATCCGGAGGCTTTCGATCCCAAAGTCTCCGGCATCATCATCGCCGAACCGCCCCGCGTATGCGGTCGTTAATCCAAGTCGCTGCAAGCCTGAGAGCGTCGTCGCGACCTCGCCGCCGGGGAAACGACGGTAATGATCAAGTTCAACTTTGGATCCGAACTCGGGATAGTTCGGAACTGTGATCAAAAAATCGACGGCGTTTGTTCCGAAGCCGGCAACGTCAAATCTGGCCGAGTTACGAAGCTGAAATGGCAGTTGCATTTGGGGTTACACTTCTATGCGACTTCCTCAAAATCTCGTCAACCATTCTTGCTTAGTTGAGCTGCGAGAGGGTAAATTTGAGACGTCGGTAGTACGAACTGAAAGCAAGTACATAGCTTAACTAACATCCGGAGTAAAACGAAAATGCCAACTGCGATCTGCCCAGAGTGTGACGAAGAAGTTTATGTTGAAGCTGACGCCGAGCAGGGCGACAAGGTGAATTGCGAAGAATGCGGTTCCGACCTTCTCGTCGTCGGTCTTGATCCTATTGAACTCGACCTCAAGACTGATTCAGAGGACGACGAGCTTGACGATGAGGACGAGGGCTACGATTCGTACGACTGACGCTGACAAACCCTTTTGCGAAGTTATGCCTGTTACTCCCGGATCAGGTAGCCAGATCGGTTCTGCTTTATCTCGTATCCATCCGTCGATTCTATCGTGACTGTTTGAAACCCGGTCCCTAAGCCCGGATCCCGGGTCGGATAGAGGGCTATTACGTACGATTCGTCGATCGCCGCTGCTAGCCGCGAAAGTATTGGATCGAGGTTCTTTTCTGTGGCCACAATGCTTATACCTCCCGTCGCCTCCGTGAGCCCACTCGCTTCGAAAGGTGTGATGATGGGTGTCCTGTTTCGACCGACTCGCGAAAAAGACGGAAGGATCACGGAGTGTACACTCACTCCGGCTTTGTTCGCACGTTCGATTACTGTTTTCGATGAGACGACATCTCCAACAGGAAACCCATCCGTGATGACGATCACCGCCCGCTGCGGGATCTGACCAGGAGCTATTTTCGGACCGTTTCTCACGATAGACCTGACTGCAGCATCGATTGCATCGTAGGCGTGTGTCGAAAGCCCCTCCCGATCATGCCGAAGCCGCCCGAGTCTTTCGTCTAGTCGTTGTCGTCGGTTTGTGAACGGCACTACGGTCTTCACATTCATCGCGAACGTGATCACTGAAAAGTAAGCCTCCGGGCCTTCGAGCCTGCGAACGAACTCGCTAAGTGAAGATCGAAGGCGTTCAAGTTCCGCTTCCGTCATACTGCCGGATACATCAAGGGCAAAAACGACCGCTAGCGGTCGATTCCCGATCGGACGGGACATCGGCTGAAAAAAGTCGATCTTTCGCTCTGTTCCGTTCTCGAAAACGCGGAAACGGTCTGCCGTAAGTCCGCTCACCGGCCTGCCGTCTTTATCCGTCGCTTTTACTTCAAAGCCCACAAGTTCAGTCTGTACCCGAATAGGCTCATCGCGTTGGCCAAAGCCCGTCATCGAAACAAACAGAATGAGACACGTCAAACGCGTTACCATCCCGAGATTAAATTCTCGGGAAGATATCGAACTTATCACAATGCCAATTTGATCGAAGCGGGTCATCTTAATCGGTCAATCTGATCCTTTTAATAGTATATCTATCTCTTTACCTCATCGAAACCCTTTTTCTGCGGGCTCGGGCGGAACCGGAAAGGACGGCACATAATTTGAATATGTTGAAGCGGGAGTTTGCGGTCGCTTCGTATGCCGACGAGAGCCTTAAGAATTGGATTGGGAGATTCAAAGATAGAGTTGGTCATTTTGGCCGCAGGGGTTCTTGCGATCGTTTTTGCTATTACGGAGGCACTTTCATTCAGCTTTCCTGACTTCACGTTGCTGGTTGCGTCATGCCTGATCGCTGCAATGATCGGCCGGTTCAAGTTGACGATCCCGGCGACGAGCATCGCATTGGACCCGAAGTTGATCATTACCTTCTGGTCCGTGGTCTGGCTCGGAGTCCCCGGAGCTGTGCTGGTTATGCTCGCGGCCTCGCTTTCTGAGTTAGCAGAGGCCCAAGATAACGCAGCTCCGAACGTTCATGATCTCGCAGCAGAGGCTCTTGTGGTAGCTGTTTCAGCACGCTCTTACACGCTGGCAGCGACGAACTTTCGAAATAATCCCGAAGCAGCAGCTCTTGGTAACGGCATGGTCCCGGTCGAAATGATCCTTTCGATTCTGGTGATGGCAGCGGTTTTCTTTCTTGCAACCGTTCTAACAACTGGGCTACGCAATGAATCAGTTCCTGCAGGTAGCGTTGGTCTCAACCGCGATAGGCCGAGTCTCGTCGCCCGGCGGACGATCCTCGCAGTGGTTTCGACACTTCTTCTCGTTCTCGCGGTCAATCACTTCGGACTCGAATTGGCCTGGCTAGCGGTACCGATCGCTGTGGCGGTGAAGATCGGCCATCGGATGCACGTGCGGAGCCTTGAAGCGAAAACTGCAGAGATAAAGGAGGCAAGTAGGTTACATCTTGCTACGGTCGAGGCCTTGGCGACGGCGATCGACGCGCGAGATCAGGTCGGACTTGGTCATGTACGAAGGACGCAGATCTACGCTGTTGGGCTCGGAAGAATTCTGGGCCTTGCCGAAAATGATATAAACGCATTGAAAATGGGAGCCTTACTGCATGACATCGGGAAGCTTGCGGTTCCCGATCATATTTTGAATAAGCCTGATGGGCTTACGCCCGCCGAAGCCGAAAAGACAAAGATACATTGTTCCGTCGGCGCGTCCATTCTCGAAACCGTGGGCTTTCCCTACCCGGTCGTCCCGACGGTCAAGTATCATCACGAGGCTTGGGATGGGAGCGGCTATCCTGAAGGACTTAGGGGGCGAAAGATACCTGTAACAGCTAGGATAATCGCGATCGCGGACATGTTCGACACACTGCAAGGGGATCGGCCATATCGAAAGGCCTTGTCGCGGCAAACAGCGATAAAGACCATTCGTACGCTTGCAGGAAGCAAGTTCGATCCAATGTTGACCGAGATATTTCTTCGAAATCTTGACATTTTTGATGCCGAGATCGAAGCGAGCGGTCTAAGCCCTCACGCCATCGAATCGCGAAAAGAGATCGCCGACCTAAGTATCGACGGGTCGGTGAACCCCACATTTATCGACCAGATCAAAAGAGCCAATCACGAGGCGTTCACTTTGTTTTCCCTTGCACGCGACTTCAGCGGCGCTCTTAAATTATCGGAGACGTTGGAACTACTTGCAGCGAAACTCGCAGGGTTTATCCCTTACGACACCTGTGCGATATATCTCAAAGAGTCCAATGACGAAACTGCGAAGGCTGTCCATGTAAACGGGCTACACGCATCCGAGATTTCGGGTCGCAGGCTTGTTTCCGGAGAAGGGGCGACGGGATTCGCCCTGCGTTCGCGAAAGTCAGTTAGCAATGTCGACCCAGCGCTCGATTTTGCTTTCACCGGTGCTGACATTGCAGCTTCGTTCAGAACCATGGCGGCCGTTCCTTTGGTCGCCGGCGACCGACTCATCGGTGTTGTTTCGCTATATGCCTCCAAGATCGAAAGCTTTGAGGACGAGCACTTGCGTATTTTCGAGACAGCATCGAAGCTGGCCGCGGACGCCATCGAGAAGGCACTCGTGCACGCCGAAACACAGTTGCATGCTCTGACCGATGCGTTGACGGGACTTCCGAACTCGCGAGCCCTCATCGGAGAGTTCGCAAGAGAGGTCCAGCGGGCCGGACGGAGCGGCACCAGCTTTCAACTGCTCATATTGGACCTGGACGGCTTCAAGAAAGTGAATGACACATTCGGTCACAAATTTGGAGATGCAATGCTCCGAGGAATCGGCAACGTGATCCGCGAACAGCTCAGGGACTACGATTTTCTAGCCCGATACGGCGGCGACGAGTTCGTGGCCATTGTTTCGGAGACCGACCCGGAATTCGTTCGAAACCTGTCCCGCAGGATCGAAGAAGAAGTCGCGGCCTTCGAATTGATCGACGAAGGCGGCGCGGCAAACGTAGGGATCAGTATCGGGGCGGCGAGTTACCCATCGTCCGGCCAGACGTTCGACGAACTTATAGAGGTCGCAGACCGCGAAATGTACCGAGCGAAAGAACGGAACCGTTTGCGACGAATGGGGGCAGATATGTTCGTTGACGTCGAGTCGATACACGACAGACTCCAAGCCGCCGAGCCTGGCCGCGGTGGCTCGGTCAAAATAGGAGATCGGGCACGTAGAGTGAAAAGACGCCACGGGAAAGCCGAGACTCATGTCATCTTAACTGATCCTATACAATGACGTGCTTAGAAGGCTTGTGAGAAGCGAAAATGCAACTGCCCCTGCGGGAGTCGGTAAAATGCCGGTGGGTTGTTTCCCTGTGGGATTATGAATGACGGA
Organism: Acidobacteriota bacterium; assembly: GCA_016716435.1. NCBI lineage: Bacteria > Pseudomonadati > Acidobacteriota > Acidobacteriota bacterium. Next base: position 33,680 of record JADJWI010000007.1, read on the forward strand.
GGGTTCAAAAGATAGCCGTAGTCGATCGCAAACTCACCCCCAATTGGCGTTTTGAGCCTGAATCCCAGACCGACCGTATGTGACCATAGAGCCAGAAGATTGCGCCGGAAAGTATCGCTTTCCGGGATCGACGGAGGCTTGAAAATGTCGCTTGGCCGCCGAAATACGTTCCCCCCGTCGTAAAACGGCACCAATCGCGCGGTGTTCGAGAGCGGCAACCTAGCCTCGATATTAACTATAGCAAGTGCGTTTCCTCCGAATGGAACAGTGAAGGGATCCAGAAAAACGGACTCGCCGTCCCTGTTCCGGAACTCGCCCTGCGGTACCACTACCACCCTCGGCCCTGCTGACTCAAAATCGAACCCACGCAGTGTTGTCGAACCGCCGGCGAAGAAGCGTTCACTGATCGGGAGTATGCCTTCCAGATCCGGAAACTCGTCCGATGAGAATCGTGCGCGTTTAGAGAAGACACTCGCAACCCCGATGATACCGCGGGCAGCGATGGTGGTGTTTTTCAGCTTCGGGAAGGTGTAATAATAGTTGTAAGAGGCTTGGAACTTATGGAATCCGATGTTTGCTCCAAGTGCTGGCAGCGAGACGTTGTACTCGGCCGTGAAGTAGTCGCCGTTGGTGGGGTCGCTCGCGTTGTATCTGCACGGATCACCCGGTTCTCCTCGCTGAATGATCTCGAGAATCGAATACTCGATACCGCATCGCTTCCTCGTATCGCGAACGAACGTAGCCCCGAAACCGGAAATGCGGATCCTGTCATCGGGCTTCAAAAGGTCGCCAATGAGCAGGCTATTGATATTAGTCAGCCTTACGTTCTCGAACCGATATTTTAAGAAAAACAAGGACCGATCTTTCAGGCTAAGTGTGCGAAATGTTTCAGCTGTAAGGGTCAGTCGATCGAGCGTCGGGCTTCCGGCCGGCTGGCCAAATTCGTCGATCGGATTTCCATCCTCATCAAGTCTCTGGACAATGCCGAACGTTCCTCGGTCAAAGGCCGATCGGAAAAACCGGGTCACCGTCGAATCTCGTTGATATTGTGCTGAGATGGTCAGTGGAGCAAACCTGCGTTCTCGATCCGGCAGAAATCGCGGATTGACGAAATCGATCTGAAAAAGCTGCCGCCGCTGACTCCACCGGACGCTCGTGCCACCCTGCCAAAGGTTTCCGAGCAAATTGAAGTGGCGAATGTCCGCAAACCCGCTCCATCCAATGTCGGTTGAATATCCGGCACCATACTGCAAAAGCCGCGGCTTTTGTTCTTGAACCTCGATCACAACATCTGCAAGTCTTTTACCGTCAGGAGCATCTCCGGCAGGGCGGGTCGTGATAGACACCCTATCGAATGCATCTGATGAGTAAAGAGCTTGCTCGCTTGCGTATAGATCTGCCGATCTTAGCAAAGCCCCGGGCTCAACCGCCACAGCGCGTTCAATGGCTTTCGTCTTGGTTCGTTCATTGCCGGCAACTAGCAAGCGGTTCGCAATTACCGGCCTGCCTTCATTTTGTATGTTGTAGATAAGCTTATACCGTGGCGAGCCGGTGTCGGGGTCCGGCGGAAGTTCATCAAACGAGAAATTGACACTCGCGTCGAAGTAGCCACGATCGGAGTAGAGGGTAGCAAGAGCCCGCTGGCCGTTACGCACCCGAGCGATCGAGATATTTCGACCGGCGTACTCGGGCAACTGGCGCAAGAGTTCATCATCGGATATCGCTGCATTCCCTCGTATCTCCACCTCGGTAATGATCGTCGGCACACCCTCGTCTATCACAAAGGTGATGATCAGGTTCTCACCGTCAAGCGAAACACCTTGATTAACACGAACCTCTGCGTTTCGGTAGCCGAGTTCGAGCAGAAGAGACCGGATCAATGCTGCGTCACTTTCAAGAAGTCGTTGGCTCGTGTACCCGCGACCGTACCCGAAGATCGGAATCCAGCCGAGGATGTTCGCCTCCTGAGATTCGAGAACGCTCCTAATCTCTTCAATATCGAAAAGTTCGGTGCCCCGAAGCCGGATCTCTACGAGTTTGAGTCGCCGATTGAGATCGACCAAGTATTTGATATTGACCTTTTGACCGGCAAGTTCCGCACTGTTCAACGAGGAGCAGACGAACGCTGACTCCGAAGGCATGCCGTCCGTTGGGACCACAAGAGGCGGATCGACCGAACACACGGACGTCACGTTGGCGAAGAAATATCCGCGTTCCTGAAAGTGGTTCTCTAGCCTTCTTTCTCCTTCAATGATCGCTGCAAAATCGAGGGTTCCTTCCCGCTTTACGGGTAGAAGTCGTCTCTGTGTTCCTTCGCCAACTCCGGATCCCTCGGCAACTACAACGACCTTGACCTCCGGTCCTGCTGAGCCGCGAAGTTCGACAGAAACCTTGTTGGTTTCGCTATCGTAGATCAATCGAGGTTCATTGATCAGCGGAGCAAGAAATCCTTGGTCGCGTAGGTTGGTTCGGAGCCGTTCAACGTCCGCGACGAGCTTCGCTCGCGAATATTCGGCCCCGGCGTTTAATCGAAGGCCGCGGAAAAGAGCCTCATTGTCTGCACCCTGTACGTCGATGCTCAGACTTTCGATCGTGGCCTTTTGGCCGGTCGAAACCCTAAATAGTATTGCGACCTCATTGTTCGTCTGAAGCGGGATCTGCTCGTATGTTGTTTCAGCCCGATAAAACCCCCTGTCGCGCAAATACTCGACCAGCACTTCAGCATTTGTTTGCAGGATGCGTTCGCTGACCGTCATGCCGGGATCTAATAGGTTTAACCTCAAGAGCAGTTCTTGTTCCGTAACACCTGTCTTCGTTCCTTCCGTAATCGATACGTTGACCCGCCGAGCAACGGTTCTCCGTTTTATTCTGAAAATTACATCAATTCGGTCAGACTCAAGCGTTCGGGTTTCGGCCGTGATCGTTTCTGCCATGCGGGTGTCGAAAATCGCCGCGATCGCATCGCGAACCCGAATGGCCGAGTACGTCTCTCCAAGAGCGGCCGTCGCCAGAAGTCTATATCGTTCTACATCGGTATCGTTGCCTGCAGGTTCGTCGAAAACGATCTTGACGTTCTGTATTCTCCGGCCGTCGAGCTCAACTTGCGCGGAAACCTCAGCGTAAAAAATCACAAAAAGAAGCAACACCGCGAACACGCCTAAGCCAGTCCGGCGTTTAAGACGGGCAATCATTTGAAGGCTGGAAAGTGGTGACGAAAGCAGGCCGTTCAAAACCTCCTCCTGAACCTAACCTCAAAGCTCACGTTGTCACGGTTTTGGGTCACGTTACTCAATGAACGCTGTTCGTACTGGGCGACGAAGGAAAGCCGATCGGAAACACGGTACTCGAACGCTATAACCTGATTCTGATCCTGAGAGAGGTTCGTCGCATATGTCACACGGAGGTTATTATTGATCTGGCGACCGACGGTCAGGCGTGCGGACGGGTCAAGCCGTTCACCCGAAATGATCGGATCGATCTCGAACACATTCAAGCCGAAAAGACGGTCTGTGGCCCGCCGGGCCGGAGTGTTAATGATCGAATCTGCCAAAACTTCGGCCGCTGTATTAAGTCCGGTCGAGGCGAGTGTCGGAATGCCAGTCGAAGTATTTGAGAGGCTTCCAGTAGTGATGAGCGAGATCACATCCTGTTCGGGTAAGGCAGGGTTCGAGCGAACAGAGGCCGTTAGGGCCTGTGTATCCGTCAATGGGCCGGACAGATTGACGAAAACCTGGTAGCCATTTATCTCAGATTCAGCCTGGAGAAAGATCACCGGGTCAATGTTGGTGTCGGGCGGGAATTCAAGAACTCCGCGTTGGATCACATATCGGTCGTTACGAAACAGGATAGTTCCGCTCGTTGACGTTATCCTGCCCGCAATCCTTGGATTATTTGTGGTGCCGGTGAGCTGAAGAGAGACAGAGGCCGTGAGATCGGCGATATTATTACGAACGATCAGTGCATCTCTTCCGGTGATGTTCAGGTTGAAGCGCGGAGCCAAGCCCGACGTCGTTCCGCCGCCACCGAGCGAACCCTCACGCCGAGCCCCGATAACACTAGCGAGTTCTATGTCCCGGCTGTAGACACTTCGCCGAGCGAGGATGTTACCTGAGATCACGCTGAGAAGCTCCGTTCCCACACGCGTCCCGGTAAAATCGAGCCGAGCGTCGCCGGTGGTCACAAAATTTTCGGGTAGCGGAACTGTAACGTTTGAACCCGTAAGCGACACCCGGTAAGACTGGATGGCCAAATTGTCGCCGAACAGCAAGCCGCCGCCGGCCGAAAAGGAACCGCCTCCCAAATAGCCTGATAGGTTATCGAATTGAGCCTGATCGGCTGTGAATCTGACGGTTCCGGTTATCCGATCCGCGGAAAGTCTGCTCGGGCCGATGAAGGTTGCTACGGCCGCGTTGGAGAGCTGCGCCGTACCATTTATCCTTGCTGTACGATTTACCCCAGCAAGCCGGACCGAAACGTCCGCAGTTCCGCCAAAGAACGTGTCGGCCGCGGCGATGTCCGGAAACGCGTTAAGCAGAGTGAGATTAAGCCTTCCATCGATCGCCAAATTGTTCAAGCCGTTGTCGGTTAACGCCTTTGTCCCAGACACCACCAAATTTGAACCTCCGCCAGCGAGCTTGAGGCTTTCAAACGTTATCTCAGACGGCGAGAACCTTACGAGAACGGGCTCGAGTGCCGTCAGTGGCGACTCCTGTATCTGCAAGGTCAATTGTGAAAAACTCGCGACACCCGAAAGGTTGGCAGTCGAAAAGGTTCGATCCCCGCGGTCGTCTATCGACGCTAAGGGCCCGCCGAACTCGACCTTTCCAGTACCGGTGCCACCGATCGAATAGCCCTTAAGCTGAGGGATAAGAGCAAAAAAGGGCCCAAGCGGGCTTTGATCGAGAGTATGCTCGACCCGAACCGGCAATTCGCGTTGGCTGAGGTCAAGTTTTGCAAGGAAAACTTGCGGACGGCCGGCCAATTCGGCCGTCAGGCTAGCATTGAGCGTTTGATCTGAGGTTGTGCCTTCGAATCGTACTTCACCGAAAGCATTATCGTTGACAACAATGTTCGAGCCGCGGCCTTCGAACTTGATCTGGATCGATGAGGTCTGCTCTATATTTCCGGACCCGCTTGCAGAAAAATCGATCGTGCCCGTTGCGTCCGGGAGCGATTCGCTCACCGGCAATAGAGCGGTCAGAAGCGGCACAGGGATTTTCTCGCCGAGCAACTCACCATTAAATTCAGAGGTGGTGCGGTCGTATAAACCATTAAAGGTCGCCCGTCCGCCATCTGCGACTATCGAAGCGGAGTCGACGATGATCGATGTCCCCTCGAACCTCGCATCTGCCCGCAACTCTTCAAAAGGCTGGCCGTTCAAAGTGCCGTTGACCGTAACGATATCTACCGTACCTTGGGATTGGTTTGGAAGCCCGCGAAGTTCAACTTTACCGGAGGTGTTCCCTCGTAATGCTCGTAGCGATTCAGGCAGATCTATTGGAATTGCGGTCAGGAGCCTTCCCGCACTGATGTTATTGAGCTGAGCGGTCACTGATGTATTGTTCAGCCCGGCCGCTGGGATCTGAACCTCGAAATCCAATTGTCCGCCTTCGACCTCGAGAAGTTTGCCATCCGAAATGAACACCCCTAACGCCGAGACATCGATGTTGGCGGAGAGGCGGCCCAGCTCTTGTTCTCTCAGAGCGATCGATTCGAACGCAACGTTTCCCTTGAACTCAGGCTCGGCGAGGCTTCCGGTGATTTTGCCGTCGAAAGCCAGGTCGTCTCTTAAGACCACCCGATATAGATCCAGTTGTTCGGTCAATCCGGGAGAGACGTCGAGTATGCGGAGCATCCGCTCAGTTTCGGATGCATCGGACGAGCGAAGGGTGAGTGCAAGATCGGAATCCGAGCCAAGCAGATCGAAGCGTCCGGTTGCCGCGAGCTCAGTTTTTCCGGTGTTGAGCTTAGCGTCCTCGACGTTGAGAAGCCCTTGGTCTGCTCTGACCCTCAAGGATCCTTTTAATGGGATGCGCCCGTTTGCTTCGTCGCCTGCGGAAGCGTCGATGTCAGCGTTGATATCACCCGATGCAGTTCGGAAGTCGGTTCCCCTCGTCGAAACATCTACGTGTCCAGTCGCTTGGCCTTCGATAGGAACGATCCGGCCCGACTGAAGTGCGATCAACTTCGAAATGTCTAGCGAGGTGAAATTAGCGCTGAAGTTGGAGTCGGCCCTCGAATTGAGAGCAATAGTTGCCTGGCCCGCGACCTCACCATCCATCACCTGAGCGACGAGGTCATTGAGCTCCGCACGCTCGTTCGTGATAACTACACTTGAGCGAGCTGAGCCGAGGTTGATACTGCCCAGCGTCCCGCCGCCGATGCTCATATCCGCAGTCGCCCGATATCTCCCTGACGGCTCCAGAACATAGACCGGTCGTGCAGCGACCACATTTTCTATCGTTCCGCCCTCAGGAAAGGACTCACTCTCAGTCAGGGTCACCGTTCCGGCGTCGATATCTTCGGACCGGGCCTCGACCCTACCCTCCCGTATCGTCAGCCGAACCCCGGCGATATTGAGGCTACCGAGAACGACGCCGTCAGCATCAACACGAGCGAGCCTCAGGCGGTCGGAATAAACTACTGTGTTCGGCCCGACGCCTCTAACGGAAACGGTGTCCGCCTTGATGCCCTCGACCCGGTTTTTGCCCGAGTCCAACCGGTCGGCCGTTAGGTCCCGGAGGGCTAGGTCCGTCGAGTCCGGAACGTCCTTGAGCTCAAAATCGCGTGCCTTCAGGTTCCGCAAACGAGCATCGCCAATGCTCGCCTCGCGAGCCTGAAGCCCATCGATATCGACTGTTGTCGTTTCGCCCGCATTCCGAACTCGAATATTTCGCCCATTTACGCCGTCGATCCGGTAATCATCGGTCTGAAGCGTATTTGCCTGCGTGGCGGCAGCCGAGAGTGAAGTGGTCCCGCCATCGACTGAGACCTGGAGGCCCTGGGAGCGGAAATCAGTGAATCGATTATCCGCTACCGAGAACATTTGAGCTCGCCCATTTCCCGCCGAGGCATCCAGGCGTCCGTTCCGAAGTTCAGCAACAGCGTCAGATAGAAAAAGCCCGCCGAGGGTTAAGGACCCCGATTTTGCAGCAGCTGCCTGAAGTTCGCCAACCCAAAGGAAATCCGTGCCGGTGCCCCGGACGTTGCCCGCAATACGAGGAAACTCGATGCGAAAATCCTCGAATGTGAAAAGCTCAGCGACGGCCTGTCCATTCGCTTCGTATTGTGAATTTGTGCCTGCAACGGTGGCCGCGACATCGACCGCGCGAAGGTAAACTCCGTCCGCCGACAAAGCTTCTGAGGTGATATTGCCTTCGACACGGTAGTTAGTCCCGGTTCCGCCCACTCGCCCCTTGAAATTGCCAACGCCTCGAAGAGTCGTGCCAAGGGGAAAGATGGTCGAGGTTTGCGCCAAATCAACCGATGATTCGATGTTGAGGTCGTAGGTAAAATTTTGCCAGTCCATTAGCCGGCCGCTTAGTATCGAGTAACCGATCGGGGTATCGATACGGAGCTCGGAAATATCCGCGGATTCAGGGTCTGCGATCCCAGTCGCCCGAATCCGAACATCTTCTAACCTGCTGCCGTCGTACGTGAGAAAAGAGTCTGTCGATTCCAGCTCGAAAAGAAATCGCGAAGGACGCTCCAAAAGTGGCTCTTCGGTCGGCCTAACGCTAAGCGTAAGGTTCCTGGCATCTGCCTCGATTTTTCGTGATGCGTCGTTGAAGTGAACGACGGAGTCCAATAGCAAAAAGCTGATCGAATCGTATTTGAAGCTCAGGCTCGATTCACGCTCATCCGAAACGATATTCGCGAAATTTGACCGTCCGTTTTCATCGAACCGTACCCAGACCTCGGCCCCATAGATCTCGGTAGAGTCTACAGAGATCTCCCGGGAAGCTTGCCAGGCAAAGAGATCGAGGATCGTCAGTCCTATACGAGCATCTCGGATGAAGAAAAGCTTCTCTCCGGACACGCGGTCGTTGAACGTGGCGTTTTTGAGTTCCAGCTCAAGGGGGGAAGCATTAAGCCTGAAAACATCGGCATCGAAAACGATGCCCATATACTCCATCTTTTCGCGAAACTGGTTCTTTACGTATGTGTCTGCCGCGCCACCACGGAATAGAAGTAAGCCGATCAAGGCGATCAGCAGAACGAATACCCCGCCGCCGATCATTATGATCCGGAGCCATTTCCCGGCGAGAAAGGTACGCTTCGCGGGCGGGTCGGGTGCAGACGGCAGAGCCGCGTCGTGCGGAGTATCTAATTCCTCAGGCATTCTAAAAGCCAATAGACAGAGCAGGCCTATTGTAGGCCAACTGTCTCAACTATCTCGAGGCCAAAGGCCTCAAGAGCATTGATCCTTGGGGGATGGTCGGACAAAAGCCGAATTTTCTTGATCCCAAGATCTTTCAATATTTGGGCACCGATCCCATAATCGTGAATCTTTCCATAACCAGTTTCGCGTTTTGCACTTTGGAAATCAACACCTTTTTCCTGCATCACGGCATACGTGCGGAGTTGATTGACCAAGTCCAGGTGGTTATCGCGTTGGCGAAGATAAATGATCGCCCCCCGACCGATTTCGGCGATCTTTTTTAACGAACTGTTGATAGCCGGTGCAGCTTCGCCTAATGTGCATCCGAACATGGCGAAGGTCACATTTTCCGTTTGGACGCGAACCAATATAGGCTCAGTTGTATCCGAAATGTCACCCATGGTCAGGCCAACATGCGTTTCCCCATTGACCAGATTCTCAAAGATCACAGCAGAGAACTCACCATAGGTTGTCGGCACAAGGGCCTCGACAACACGACGGACGAGCGGTTCACGTTCCATTCTGTAGCGTACAAGGTCGGCGACCGAAATGATCTTAAGACCGTGCAGAGCTGCAAAACGCTCAAGTTCAGGCATACGGGCCATTGTGCCATCGTCATTCATTATCTCGCAGATAACGGCAGAAGGGTTAAGCCCTGCGATCCTTGCGATATCAACGCTTGCTTCGGTCTGCCCAACGCGGACCAATACGCCGCCCCGTTTAGCTCTTAGCGGGAAGACATGTCCCGGCCTTGCAAGGTCTGAAGGCTTAGTAGCCGGATCCACAGCAGTCAGGATCGTTTTTGCCCGGTCTGCGGCAGATATCCCGGTCGTTACGCCCTCTCTGGCTTCGATCGAGATAGTGAAAGCAGTGCCCATGCTCGACGTGTTTTCTGTTGCCTGCGGCGTAAGGTTCAACTCGTCGCACCTTTCTTCTGTGAGCGGAAGGCAGATAAGTCCGCGGCCATGGGTAGCCATGAAGTTGATCATTTCCGGCGTGACCTTTTCGGCCGCACAAACGAGGTCACCCTCATTTTCACGGTCCTCATCGTCAACAATGATGATCATCCGGCCTTCCCGGATATCATTTGCCGCTTCTTCTATGGTGCTCAATGGCATTGATTACTTTCAGATCTCAACTTTGGGGCCAAAATGCGATTCTATCGAAACTCCATGTTCATTGCGAACGTCAGGCCCGGTTAACAATTGAAGCATCTGCCCTTACAATGAGGCGATGCCGCTCGTCCTAAAGCTCGCTCTCCGCTTTCTAAGCCTCAAAAGAGGCGGTCTGGCGCGCTTTACAACGATAGGGGCCGCATTGATCATCGCCATCGGAGTCTTCGCATTTCTTTTTGCTCTCACACTATCGAATGCATTTGAAAGGTCACTAATTTCGACCCTGACGAGGTCTGTACCGCACATCGTCGTTACGCCCATTGGCGATGTGAGTAGCACTGATCTCGAGACCGTAAAGGCTCTGGTGGGGACGGTTAACGGAGTTCAGAATGCTCGTTTCGCCTCGTCGGCCAATGCGATGATTACAGCCAATGGCCAGTCTCAGTTCGTTTTGGTGAAAACGCACGAGAATATGGATTCCGGCGTTGTGTTCGGTGACCTCTTGGCAAGCAAGCTCCAGATCACAGCCGGCGAAGAAGCAGAACTCTTGCTTTTGGGACAGGACGGAAAACTTCGAAGAGTACGGATCCGTGCAAACGGCATCAGTTCCACAGGCCTTTACCAAGAAGATGCCGGTCAGATAACCGTTTCGACCCGAGAATATGCGGCGATCGTTGGTCAAGAGGTGTTCACGCCGCAGGGGATCGAGGTTCACCTTGCCGAACCAATGTCATCTGAGACCATCGCCGCAAAGGTTGCGGCACTTGTCGGGAATGGGTTTGAGGTTCTCTCCTGGGAGCGGTCGAATCTAGCCGTACTCGACTCAATTCGATCCGCCAAGCGTTTTGCTCTTACAGTTGTGTCGCTGCTCGCCGCAGTCGGAATTCTTGGTTTGCTGGTTACTACTGCCGTCCTCGTCCGCGAACGCTCCCATGACATTTCCGTTCTGCGAACCATGGGACTGCGAAGCAGTTCAATTGCCTCGATGGTCTTGCTCCAGTCCGCCGTGATCGCTTTATCCGGTTCGCTGCCCGGAATCGCCCTGCTTTATTTGGTTTTTGCGATGACCGACCCGACGGCCTTTATTCTCACGGTTGCAGAAGGAAGTCCGTTGCGAGCGTTAACTGTAGAATCAAATGCAATCGAAACACTCTTCACGGTCGCCGGAGTGATTGTTCTCTCGGTCTTTGCCGGATTATTTCCCGCGATGAAAGCAGCTCGGGTTAAACCCTTGGCAAATTTGCGTCAGATTTGATCGTCGGAATGCGTCTCTCAAATTATGTCGGCCAAAGAAAATCTCGATGAAATAAAAGACGAAACGAGTCGGTTCGCAAGTCCGATCCTTCACATCGTATTTTTTCTCTCCGGCATCGGCACGGTTCTGATCGGTCAGGTGCTCCCATATTTCGAACGCACCTTTTCACTCACCGATGGCCAGCTCGCACTATTCTTTCCGGCACAGTTTGCTGGATCGGTCGCCGGGACTCTCATTTCCGGCTACTTTGGCAGGCGAACAAAGCTAAAGCAAGCAACTGCACTCGGGGCAGCCGCGATGGCGGCGGGCATCTTGATGATGAACGCAGGCGATCTTTCGGTTGTTCTTGCGGGATTCGTTCTCAACGGAATCGGGATCGGCATTACGCTTCCGGCAATTAACCTATTGGTTTTGGAGATGAATCTTCACCGGACGGCATCGGCACTTAGCCTGCTCAACTTTTATTGGGGAGCAGGTGCCATCGCTGCGAAACCATTCGTCGACCTGACCTCGGACGCATCCAACGGACTACTTTTTACAACGCTCTGTCTTGCCGTCCCGCTCGCCACAAGTTCGGTCGCTATCTCACTCATACGGGCATCTCCTAGGCGAGAGAGCCGTCCGGTATCGGATGAGAACGAAACCTCGCACATCTGGGCGATGCCGCTTGCGTGGGCAATCGCTGCATTTCATTTCGTTCATGTCGGTTTCGAAAGCGGCATGGGCGGATGGATCACAACGTATTCCGAAAGGATCGCGGGTGTGCCTGTAACCTCCGTCGTTTCCCCCACGCTCCTGTACTTCCTGTTCTTCGTCGCGGGTCGGGCGGTTGGACCGATCTTGTTTCGCTATCTAAGTGAGAATCAGGCGATCGCTCTCGGACTTTCTCTTATATTAGTTGGCCTCGGGTTTGTATTGAACGCCGGTGATCTGAGCACATTGAACATTGGATCGGTGATCACCGGCATAGGAACGTCTTGGATCTTCCCAACCAACGTATCTCGGTTCTACAACTCATTTGGGCCTGAGGCTGCTCGGAAGGCTACGCCACTGTTCATATGTGGAACGATCGGAGCTACAGCGGTCACGTGGGGAATCGGAGCGGTCTCATCAATCTCGGGTGATCTGCGCTATGGAATGCTAATACTTGTCGCCGCGGCGGTCTCGTTGTTTGGTCTTCAGGTTGCGATTGTGGTGATCGCCAGCCGCCGAACGAAGAACTAGAATTCCAAGTTTTTCAAATATTCGCGGAACGGGCCGCCGAGGTCCTCTCGCTTTAGGGCGTATTCGACCGTTGCAATGAGAAAGCCGAGTTTGTCACCCGCATCATGGCGCGCGCCCACGAGCTTCACGGCATAAAATGGCCGTTCCTTGAGCAAAATGCGCATCGCATCGGTTATCTGTATCTCCCCGCCTGCACCGGGTTTCGTTCGCTCGATCGCATTGAAAATATCCGGAGTGAAAATGTATCGCCCGATGATCGCCAGATCGGAAGGCGCGTCTGCATAGGCCGGCTTTTCGACCATATCCTTGATCTTAAATACGCCGGGCTCGACCTCCTCCGCGTCTATTACACCAAACCTTGAAATTGCCTCGCCGGGAACCTGCATTGTCGCGATGACGGGCGCTTCGTACTTTTCGTAAACGTCCATCATCTGACGCAACGCCGGCCGCTCTGCATCAACAACATCATCGGCGAGCAAGGCGGCAAAGGGCTCGGTGCCAACGAAATCCTTTGCCTGATAGATCGCATGCCCCAAGCCGAGAGCCTGCTTTTGCCTCGTGTAGCTGATCCTCGCGATCTCCGAAATCGCGCGGACCTGTTCGAACAACTCCGTCTTGCCCTTTTCTTTCAACAACTGCTCAAGCTCGAAGGAGATATCAAAGTGGTTCTCAATCGCGCTCTTATCACGGCCTGTGATGATCAAAAGCGATTCACAACCGGATGCCACGGCCTCTTCAACCGCATATTGAATAAGCGGTTTATCCACAAGCGGAAGCATTTCCTTCGGTGACGCTTTCGTGGCTGGAAGAAATCGCGTGCCGAGGCCGGCCGCCGGGAAAATAGCTTTACGAATTGTTTGAGCCATAAAAAGACTGCTAAATTATGATGTCGCGCCCTTGAAAACCATAAGTTTAAAGATTTTCGCAACGCGAAACAAACGCACCATTCGGACATATCGTATGCTTGATCTTAATTTCGTCAGAGAGAATCTGACTGACGTAAAAACCGCCCTTGAGAATCGCAGCTTTCCGATCGATGTTTTGGACCGGTTTACTGAGCTGGACGTTGAACGGCGAAGGCTGATCAGCGAATCGGACGCGATCAACCAGCGGCGAAATGCCGCGAGCAAAGAGATCGGCGAACTGATGAAATCGGGAAAGCGGGACGAGGCCGAGGCGATGAAGGCCGAAGTCGCCGGGTTCAAAGCCACCCAGGCCGAACTTGATGAAAAACGCGAGGCCGCCGAATCTGCTATGCGCGACCTGCTCGCGGGGCTTCCGAATATCCCGGCCGAGGACGTTCCCGTCGGTCCGGATGAGGCGGCGAACGTCGAGATAAGGAAGTGGGGCGAACCTCCGACTTTCGACTTTGAGATAAGGGACCATGTCGACCTCGGCGAGGCTTTGGGCATCCTGGACTTCGAGAGGGCGACGAAGATCGCCGGTTCGCGCTTCGCCATAATGAATGGGGCGGGGGCACGACTGTCGAGAGCCTTGGTGAACTTCATGCTCGACGTCCATACCCGCGAGCATGGGTATTTGGAAACGATGCCGCCGTTTCTGGTCAACCGAACCTCGCTTTTTGGGACGAATCAGCTCCCAAAGTTTGAAGAGGATCTTTTTCACATTAAGGATGACCGCGGTTTCGCCCTTATTCCGACCGCGGAGGTTCCGGTGACGAATTATCACGCCGAAGAGATACTCGATGCCTCCGAACTTCCGAAGTACTTCACGGCTTATACGCCATGCTTTCGGAGTGAAGCCGGTAGCTACGGCCGCGATACCCGAGGGCTGATAAGGCAGCATCAGTTTGAGAAGGTCGAGCTTGTCAAGATCTGCCTGCCGGAGGAATCGGCAGAAGAGCATGAAAAGCTTACTCAGAATGCCGAACGGATCCTCCAACTCTTGAAATTGCCGTATCGCACGGTCGTCCTGTCCACCGGCGACATGGGGTTTGGCGCACAAAAGACTTACGACATTGAGGTTTGGGTGCCGTCTCAGGGAACTTACCGGGAGATCTCGAGCTGCTCGAACTGCGGCGATTTTCAGGCTCGCAGGATGAGTCTGCGGTTCCGTCGGGCGGGCGGTTCGAAGCCGGAATTCGCTCATACGCTCAATGGCAGCGGGCTTGCAGTTGGGCGAACGTGGCTGGCCGTTCTCGAAAACTATCAGCAGGCGGATGGGTCGGTCGTAATTCCCGAGGTGCTGCGGCCGTATATGCATGGCGCTTATAGGATCGCGGTAATTTCGCGAGCTGTATGACCTAACGCTCATTTTTTCTTTGACGCTGACGCAATTTGTAATCACAATGTAATTATGAAAGCTCAGATCATTCAGATCGGGAACTCCCAGGGAATACGAATTCCGAAAATGATGCTCGAAGAGACCGGGATCTCCGGTGAGGTCGACCTCCACGCTACACCTGAAGGTATTCTCATCCGAAAGACCAAGCGGCCGCGAGGAGATTGGGACACGGTTTTCAGCAGATTTGCCGAGTCCGACGATGAGCTTTCCGAAGACATCAAGGCCTCAGGAGCCTTTGACCGAAAGGAGTGGCAGTGGTGAAACGATTTGAGGTTTATCTTGTCAATCTCGACGAGGAGGTCTCGGATGACCCCAAAAATACTCGTCCCGCCGTTGTGGTCTCGCCCGATGAGATGAACCGCAGTCTCGGTCATGTGATCATCGCCCCGATCGCCTCTACGACGGCTACTTTGCCGACCCGCATCGCGACCGAATTTCTCAACTCCGACCGGCAGATCGTCCTCGATCAAATTCGGACCGTCGACAAGTTGCGGCTTGTGAAAAGCATCGGTGAGATCGACGGCCGTTCGAAGACCGAGGTTGTTGAGGTGCTTCAGGAGATGTTTGCTGGGTGATCGCATTGCCTACTTCGCCTTTGCTTCGTTCCAGAGCCTATCCATTTCTTCGAGCGTCGAACCGTCGAGTTCATTTCCTGACTCCTTGATCTGCTCCTCTACATAGAGAAACCGTTTCCGAAACTTTCGGTTCGTTCTTTTCAGGGCCGTCTCAGGTTCTACATCGAGGCGTCGGGCAAGGTTCACGATGACGAAGAGCAGATCGCCGATCTCTTCTTCAATGTTTTCACGGTCGTTAGTACTCACCGCCGCCCGCAGTTCGCCTATCTCCTCCTCGGCCTTTTCAAAGATCTGGTCGGCGTCGGGCCAGTCGAAACCGACCTTCGCTGCTTTTTTCGTTAGCTTGAGTGCCTCTAGCAGGGCCGGGAAGTGCACGGGCACATCTTCCAAGATCGAGTCCTTTGCTTTTTCAACCTTGCCGGATGCCTTGCGTTCGTTGGCTTTTAGCTCGTCCCAGTTGTTAAGAACGTCGCTGGCTGTTTCGAGGTTCGCATCGCCAAAGACATGCGGGTGCCGAAGCACGAGCTTCTTCGCGACGCCTTCGGCCACATCTTCGACGGTAAATTCGCCGCGTTCCTTGCCGATAGTTGCGTGGAAAACGACCTGCAGCAGAAGGTCGCCGAGTTCTTCTTTGAGGTGTTCGGTATCGCCAGTCGCATCGGCGTGCTGTATCGCGTCAAACGTCTCGTACGCTTCTTCAAGCAGGTATTGCGAAAGCGAGGCATAGGTCTGCTCCGCATCCCAAGGGCAGCCGCCCGGTGCACGAAGCCGCTCCATTACGCCAACGAGTTCATCGAATTTTTCTGACATATCACCATTTAAGTTCAGGACGTACCGGAAGTCTAGGGCATCGCCCGAAAGGCCTTCGAGCGAGGCCGAGCTACGACCGGCGAGACGGAATATCGCTTCTGAGCTTTCTGCTAGAAAATCGTAGGTGATAAAATCATGGGGAGTAAAGAAGTTATGATCGGACACGAAGAAAATCAAGAAGACGTTTCCTTTAAGGTTACAGATCGTCGGAAATTTAACCCGGACGGATCGCTGAAAGAGGGCGTGGAGATCGAGCCGGAAGCGCCTAAAGCCGTCACCCCGACGCCCGAACCCAAACCCGAACCCGCGGTTGCTGCGGTTGAAGAGGAGCCGGTCGCCGCAGCTATCGACGAGTCCGAGGATGACGGCGAAGAGATCCCGGGTGCGGATGATCCGGCGAGCTTCATCAATTTTCTCTCGACCCTCGCGACCAACGCCGCGGCATCTCTTGGTGCCGTGCCGCATCCCGCGACGGGTCAGCGGTCGCTCGACCTCGACACGGGCAAGTATTGGCTCGATGTGCTCGCGATGATCCGCGATAAGACAAAGGGCAATCTGCACGAGCATGAGGCTCGGCTGCTTGAAGGGCTTTTGGCCGATCTGCGGATGCAATATGTGACGATGGTCCGAGCGACCGAAGAGAAGCTGAAGGCGCAGGCGGCGAAGAAGTTTTCCGGCGCGGATATTCTCGGAAAGAAATAGTTGAGCCGCAGAGGCCGCAGGGATCGCAGAGATCCTTGAAACCTCTGCGGACCTTGCGGTCTCAGCGTTAAGATCTAAATGCGACTTACCTTCCTCGGCACCGGAACCTCGACGGGCGTACCCTCCATCGCCTGTGACTGCGAGACGTGTCTTTCCGAAGACCCGAGGGATAAGCGGCTTCGCGTCTCGGTTTTGATCGAACACGAGGGCGTTTCGATCCTCGTCGATACCTCGTCCGACTTTCGCCAACAGGCCTTGCGGGCAAATATCCGGCGGCTCGATGCCGTGCTGATAACGCATTGCCATGTCGATCATGTCTTTGGCCTTGATGACATCCGGCCGCTCAACTTTCGCTACGGCCCGATGCCGATCTTTGCCAATGACATCGCCTGGACCGACCTTCGCCGCATCTTTCAATACATTTTTCAGCCGACCCACTTGGGCGGCGGGCTTCCGCAGCTGATACCGCATATGGTCTTCAACGGCTCGCCTTTCTGCATCGGCAAGGTCGAGGTGACGCCGCTTGAGGTCATCCACGGCAAGCTGCCGGTGATCGCCTATCGGTTCAATGATTTCGCCTATGCGACCGACCTGAAGACCATCCCGCAGGAGTCGCTTGACGGGCTCCGCGGGCTTGATGTTCTCGTGCTCGACTGCGTCCGCATTAAGCCGCACACGACGCATCTCAACCTTGAAGAAGCCCTCGCTTACATCGACGAACTCAAGCCGCGGAAGGCTTACCTTACCCACCTCAACCACGACATCCTCCACGCCCGCGAGTCCCGCACGCTGCCCGACAACGTCGAACTCGCCTACGACGGCCTTGTTATCAGCGATGAGCCCGTTGAGGCTTGAGCATCCTTGTCCGCCTACCACCGTTTGGTCAATTTTCGTGTCGACGTGTTTCATTTTTTTAAAGGGCCATGCGCTTCTGAAACGCTTGAAACGAATGAAAGAAATGAATCGCCTGTAACACCTGAAATGCTTGAAACGCCCGGGAGTTTTGAGTCCCGGCTTTCGAGAATTCCAGATTCCAGATTCCGAATTTGACGATGAGCCCTTGCTGATGCGCGGGCCTCCGACACGACATTCCGCATTCCGAGTTCCGAATTCCGCATTTCTTGGTGTTCTGTTTTTCTCAGGACATTGCGCGTTCGCGAAAACACCGCGAACATCTGGAACGATTGGAACGATTGGGACAACTGTGTCGTCCTGAAAAAAGTTGACACAATTTGGAGGTAAGCCTGGTATAGGTTTCCTGTTTTGTGTTGGTCCTGAATAGGGTTTACGGGCATCTCCTTATATTGGTTTAGAGTTTCACTCTCAGGCCGCGGCCTGAGAGTGAAAAGTTTTGGCCGGATAGTATTTCTTCCAGCGCTTCTTGAGCTCGCCGGTCTTGGCATGGGCCTCGGCCGGGGTGAGCATATCGATCGACAGATGCGGCCTCAGGTGGTTGTAGGTATTGACCGCCTGGCCGACCTGCCGGGTTGCATCGGAGAAGCTCTTGAAGCTTTTCCGCAGCAGTTCCTGTTTGAGAATGCCGTTGACGCGTTCGGCAATGGCGTTCTCCAGCGGGTCGCTCTTTTCGCTCATCGAGACCCGGATCCGTTTCCCGATCAGCTTCATATACCGCGAGCTGTAGTATTGCAGCCCCCGGTCCGAGTGGTGTATAAGCCCGTCGCGTTCCGGATTGTCCCTGAGGGCCATCCGCAGTGCCGCCGCCGGCCCTCTGGCTGTCAGGTCCTCGCTGAGGCAGTAGCCGACTATCTTTCGCGAATAGGCGTCCGTGATCAGGCTCAGATAAGCAAACCCTTCCCGGACCCTGATATATGTGATATCGCTGACCCACAATTGATTGCTCCGGGTCGGCTCGAAGCCCTTCGCAAGATTCGGGAAGCTCTTCATCCAGAGGCCCGAAAACGTTGTCCTCGGACTTCGCCTCTTTCTCTTTCGGATCAGCAGCGAATGCTCCCGCAAGAGATCGTACAAAGCGTCGCGGCCGATCTCTACCGAGTGCTCGCGGGCAAACCCGCTCATCATGTGATGCAGCTTTCTTACACCGATCCGCTTTTGCTCCTTTCTCAGCCTTCCTACCTCCTGCAGCACGATCTCGGCTTCGAACGCCCTCTTCTCCACTCGCCGTTTCCCCTTGTAATATGCCTGTCTCGTATAGCCAAGCAGCCGGCAGGCCTCGCCCAGGCTTCTCCCCCTGCCGCTCTCTACCACTTTCCTCACCGCTTGGCCCCAGGTTTTTTTCTGATCGGTACCTCAAATCGATCTTCCGCGATGTCGATCATCGCATTCAGCAACTCGTTGTAGAGCCGGGCCTCCTCAAGCTCCTTCCGCAGCCGCCTCACCTCCGCCGACCCCGACCCATGCCCAGACCCGGCAGACGACCCCGTCGCCGAACCGCCCCCGGCCTCACGACCCCTTATCCATCTATGTACAGTCGACACCGAAACCCGGTATATCCGCGCCAGTTCCCGCATCGACACACCGCCTCTCCCGTACCTCTCAACTGCCTCTCTCCTCATCTCTTCGTCTTGTTTCATCTGTTCCCTTTTACCTGTAAACCTATTTCAGGACAAGACATCTGGAACGTTTGGAACGTCTGGAACGTTTGGGACAGCTGGAACTCGCAGCCGGGCTTGGGTCTTTGGGCTTGTGTTTTGTGCCTTCGGTTTACTCATTATTACACTCGATTTTGGCATTCCGTTTAATTACAAATTAATAATTTCTAATTATTAATTGGCCTGAATGAACGAAGTTCTGTCCGCTTCCTACTGCTCACCGCTCACGGCTCACTGTTCACTTTGCCCCGCTGTCCATTTTCCTCGGTCTTCAAGCCAAAGTGAATGGTGATCCGTGAGATATGGAAGAAAAGGATGATATGGAAGGGGCGAGTTGCCGAGTTACCGAGTTGCCGTGCTGCAGAGTTCTGAGTCCGGGCTTGAGGCTCGCACGCAGTACAAAATGTGAATCACCCGCTCCGAGAAGGCGACCACAATATATTGTATTGGGGCAGAACGGCATTTCGGTCAGTTGGGATTGAAGAGTTACATCAAGCGGGGCGCGGTAAATGTTGCAAATGAGACGTTTATAAAATTAACACAAAACCACTAGATTTAGTGTTGACAAAACGTTACCTACACAATATAGTCTATATCCACTGCAGGACTGAATAACTCAAAAAGACGCTTGGGGTCCTGTCCAGTCACCTGAAATCAACCAAAACGAGCCGGCCACTTCGGGCCCACAATATATGGGCCCCGCGGGAAAGAGTCTCTGCATTTCCCGGCGACGACGCGGCGACGCTCGAAAACCCGTTGCAGGAGTTCAAACGAGGAGAAAGAAAAAATGATGGATACATTCGTCGCTACGGCAAGGCAGACCGAGGAAGCAGCACAAACGACAATGCGCGTGACCAAGCGCAATGGAGCTTACGAGCCGGTCGATATCAACAAGATCGTCCGGGCGATCTCACGCTGTACGCCGAACCTGCCGAACGTAGATGTGATGCGGATCGCGACGAAGACCATCAGCGGGCTTTTTGACGGTGCGAGCACAAAGGAACTCGACAAGCTTTCGATCCAGACGGCCGCGAGCCTGATCTTTGAAGAGCCGGAATATTCGCGGCTGGCCGCCCGGCTTTTGATTCAATACGTTGAAAAGGAAGTACATAACCAGGAGATCTATTCTTTCTCGCAGTCCATCGCCTTCGGCTTCAAAGAAGGGCTGATGAACGAGCGGGTGTACAACTTTGTTTGTGAAAACAGCCGCAAGCTGAATGACGCCATCGATAAAACGCGCAACGATCTTTTCGAATTCTTTGGCCTCAGGACGCTTTACGACCGATATTTGCTAAAGAACCCGGAGACCCGCGACGTCATCGAAACGCCGCAGTTCTTCTGGATGCGGGTCGCGTGCGGGCTTGCCGAAACGCCGTCTTTGGCCATCGAGCTTTACCATCTCTTCTCGTCGCTCGAGTACATTCCCTCGACGCCGACGCTTTTCAACTCCGGCACACGGCACGAACAACTATCGTCGTGCTTCCTACTTGATTCGCCGCAGGATAGCCTCGAAAGCATTTACAAAAAGTATGCGGACGTCGCAATGCTTTCAAAGTTTTCGGGCGGCATCGGCATTGCTTATCATCGCGTACGCTCGCAAGGGTCGCTGATCCGCGGTACGAACGGGCACTCGAACGGCATCGTGCCTTGGCTCAAGACTCTTGATTCCTCGGTGGCGGCGGTAAATCAGGGCGGTAAGCGAAAGGGTGCGGCGTGCGTTTATCTCGAGACGTGGCATGCAGACATCGAGGATTTCCTCGAGCTTCGCGACAACACTGGCGACGACGCCCGGCGGACGCACAACCTCAACATCGCCAACTGGATACCGGACATCTTTATGCGCCGCGTTGAGTCGGACGAGACGTGGTCGCTCTTTGACCCGAAAGCCGTTCCCCATTTTCCGGATATATACGGCGAAGAGTTCGAGCGCGAATACCTTAAGGCCGAGCAGGAAGGGCTGTACAAAAAGCAGGTCAAGGCACGCGATCTTTACGGCAAGATGATGCGGACGCTCGCCCAGACCGGCAACGGCTGGATGACCTTTAAGGACGCGAGCAACAATAAATGCAATCAAACGGCCGTGGCCGGAAACGTCGTCCACCTCTCGAATCTCTGCACGGAGATCATCGAGGTGACGAACGACAGCGAGACGGCGGTCTGCAATCTCGGCTCGATCAATGTGGCCAGGTACGTTGGCGAAAGCGGGTTCGATTTTGAGAAGCTGCATCGCAATGTTGGGCTTGCGGTTCGCCAGCTTGACCGCGTCATCGACCTCAATTACTACGCGATTCCGAGCACCGAGGATTCGAACATGCGGTGGCGGAACATCGGCCTCGGCGTGATGGGCCTGCAGGATGTTTTCTTCAAGCTGCGGCTGGCTTTCGATTCGGACGAGGCTCGGCGGATCTCGGCTAAGATACAGGAAGAGATCTACTTCGCTGCACTTGATGCGTCGTGTGAACTCGCGATAGCCAAGGGCGCTCATCCGGCGTTCCCGGAAACGCGTGCGGCCCGCGGCGTGCTGCAATTTGACCTCTGGGGAGTTGTGCCCGAGGACACGGCCCGCTGGGACGCGCTCCGAGAAAAGATCAAAGCGAACGGGCTTCGCAACAGCCTGATGATCGCAATTGCACCGACGGCGACGATCGCCGCCATCGCCGGCAGCTACGAATGCATCGAGCCGCAAGTCTCGAACCTCTTCAAACGCGAAACGCTTTCCGGCGACTTCATCCAGATCAACAAATACCTTGTTCAAGAGCTGAAGGCAGCCGGGCTCTGGACCGACGAGGTGCGGCAAAAGATCAAGCTCGGCGAGGGCTCGATACAGGCGATCGACGAGATACCGGAAGAGATCCGGGCGATCTACCGCACCGCATGGGAAGTGCCGATGCGGGTCCTGATCGACATGGCCGCCGAACGCGGGGCGTTCATCGACCAATCGGCGTCGCTCAACCTATTCATGGAAAGCCCGTCGATCGGCAAGCTTTCGTCGATGTATATGTACTGCTGGCAAAAAGGACTAAAGACGACGTATTACCTTCGCTCGCGGCCGGCAACGAAGATCAATCAGGTGACCGCCGAATACAAGGTCGCCGAACTCGTGCCGAACAACAGCGAGCCGGATGTCCGGGCATATACGGATGAAGAAGCTCTCGCATGTTCGCTAGAAAACCCTGATGCGTGCGAGGCGTGTCAATGACCCATCCACACGAGCTAAGAATCCCGCCGTCGGCAGCGGCAGACGACTCCGCTAGGGAGATGATAAGAGCGTGGGGGTCCGGAGGGGGCTTACACATCACACTTGCCCCGGATCTTTTGGACGATCCCGGAAACTGGGGAATCGTACTCGCTGACGTAACACGGCACCTGGCGGACGCATACGCGAAGCTGAAAGATTTTGACAGAACGGTAACGATTGATCGGATTCGCGAGTTGTTTGAGGCCGAACTTGACTCACCGACAGATGCCCCGACGGGGGCTTTCGTTAACGGATAACGAGAATAGAGAGGTTTTAATTTACTACTTCGCGGGATAAGGTACGTGGCCCTTCGCTCAATCGATTGGACCAGCAGCTCAAGAATGTGATCGAATGAAATCTGAAGAGATTAGACAATTACTTGAGAAGTTCGAATCAGCAATGCAACTACTTGACGGGGTTGAATGTTGGAGCGCGAGAGATTTGCAGGTATTGCTTGGCTACACACAATGGAGAAATTTCAGTCAAGTAATTGAAAAGGCAAAGGCTGCGGCTGTAAATGCAGAAGTAGATATAGATAACCATTTTGCTGAGGTCAGCAAAATGGTCGAGCTTGGAAGTGGTTCAAAGAGGGAAATTGAAGATATTGCCCTCACAAGGTATGCCTGTTACCTAATCGCACAGAATGGTGATTCGATTAAGCCGCAAATAGCTGTTGCTCAAGAATATTTTGCTTTTCGGGCGGACGGAACTCCAACGGAGTTCGTAAACGAGATCCTACAGCGCCCGGCATCGACGGTCTTCGAGCAAATTAAGCACTTCGACGACGATTACAGCGAATTTTGGAGCGCCAGAGAACTAAGTCGAATTTTAGAATACTCTCAATTCCGCCACTTTGTGCCGGTAATCGAAAGAGCCAAAGAGGCTTGCAGGAATAGTGGGATCAAGATACCAGACCATTTTGAGGATATCCTCACAATGGTCAAAATCGGTTCCGGTGCGGAACGCGAGATCGAAGATGTCAGGCTTTCACGATACGCTTGTTACCTGATCGTTCAAAATGCGGATTCTAGTAAAGAAATCGTTGCTTTGGGCCAGACCTATTTCGCCGTTCAAACCCGTTTGCAAGAACTCCAGCAAACGCGGGACTACGAACAACTAAAAACTGAAGAAGAAAAGCGTCTATTCCTTCGCGAGGAAATGTCTCTACACAATAAGCAGCTTGCCGAAGCGGCAAGAGCCGCCGGCGTCGTAGAACCTATAGATTACGCCATATTCCAAAACCACGGTTACCAAGGCCTATACGGAGGCTTACTTGCGAAGGACATTCATGCCCGAAAGGGCTTGAAAAAAAGTCAGCAGATTCTCGACCAAATGGGAAGCACGGAGCTAGCAGCCAATCTTTTCCGTGCAACTCAGACAGAAGAAAAATTGCGTCGCGAAGATGTTAAGGGAAAGAACAAAGCTAACCAGACTCATTTCGAGGTCGGTGCGAAAGTGCGTAAGACGATCGAAGAGATCGGAGGCACGATGCCAGAGAACCTACCCGTAGCCGATAGCATTAAGAAACTGAAAAAAGAATCAACTCCTAAAAAGTTGAAAGGGAAATAAAACTGATGTTACTAGATCCAGGATTTAACCTTACACTTCGCCCGATGAAGTATCCGGACTTTTATGAAATGTACCGGAATGCGATCAAGAACACTTGGACCGTCGAGGAGGTCGACTTCTCGATGGACGTCACGGACCTTCGTGCCAAGATGACGCCGGCGGAGCGGCACCTGATCAATCGGCTTGTTGCGTTTTTCGCGACGGGAGATTCGATAGTCTCCAACAATTTGGTGCTTAATCTTTACAAGCACATCAATGCGCCCGAGGCGCGGATGTACCTCTCGCGGCAGCTTTATGAAGAGGCACTGCACGTGCAGTTTTATCTCACGCTGCTTGATACCTATATCCCCGAGCACAAGGAACGCGAGGCGGCATTTGCGGCGATCGAGAACATTCCGTCGATCCGCAAAAAGGGCGAGTTTTGCTTGAAATGGATCGATTCGATCAACGACCTGCAGACGCTTGAGACGAAGGAAGACCGCCGCCGATTTCTGCTCAATCTGATCTGCTTCGCGGCGTGCATTGAGGGGCTCTTCTTCTTTGCGGCGTTCGCTTATGTTTACTTTCTGCGGTCAAAGGGTTTGCTACACGGGCTCGCCTCTGGGACGAACTGGGTCTTCCGCGACGAATCGGCCCACATGAACTTTGCCTTTGAAGTGGTCAAAAAAGTGCGGGCCGAGGAGCCGGACCTTTTTGATGCCGAACTCGAGCGGCAGATCGCTTTGATGCTCGATGAAGCGGTCGAATGCGAAATGCAGTTTGCCGAGGACATCCTCTCGGGCGGCGTCGCCGGGCTTTCGGTCGTCGATATGAAGCAGTATCTTGAGTTCATCGCCGATCAGCGGCTCGCGATGCTCGGCATCCCGAAGGTCTATAAGGCAAAGAACCCATTCTCATTCATGGACCTGCAGGACGTTCAGGAACTGACAAACTTCTTCGAACGCCGCGTCTCGGCATACCAGGTCTCAGTCGCCGGCGAGGTAAGCTTCAGCGAAGCGTTCTAGCGGTAACATCAGACGAAAACAATGACCCCGAGGTGCCTAGCGGCTCTCGGGGTTAACTATTTTCGCGATAGATGAAGAAAAGCGTAACGGAGTGGAACAGTGCGATCAGCAGGTTGCTAACGACCACCGGGTTGGATACGGTTCCAACAGCAAAGGGCGTAATGAGCTTGTAAACGATCTGCACGAGCAGAAGTGCGGCGACGAACTTCTGCTCGGTACGCACAAGCAAGCCAAGGGAGACCAATGCGATGGAAATATAGACCGAGAGCAAAATGCCACGAGCCGCGGTTGCATCGCCATAGCTTTCGCGTGCCCACTCAGCATCGGAAATAAGGCCATAACAGACCGGTATCAGAACCGCTATGTTGAGCACGAGCGAGATGACGATCATCAACTTCATGCTGAACATTTCGCAGATTCGCGTAAGCCGGATGCGGGAATTGACTGCTTCGCGTGATGACACTCACTTTTTGTGGGGCCAGGGATTGCGACCTGCAACGGTTTCTCGGCCGCTAGCGGTGGAAGATGGTCGGGTTGGCTTTGATGATGGCGGCAAGTTCGCGCTGTAGTTCCTCGGTGGCGGTGAAGGTCGGAAACCCGCGGAGATGGTTGAAGTATTGTTTGCTGATTAGGGCGGCATGTTTTGCCTTGACGCTGCCGGGCGAGACGCGGTAGATCTCGTAGAGTCCGTGTCCGAGCCCGCCTTCGACCCGATAGCGGCCTTTTATCTCGTTGAACTTCTCCTCGCCGACGGTCCCGCGGAAGTTCTTCTCATTCAACTGGCCGTACATGACCTCTGGGATGTTCGCCTGGATCTCGGCCGGGCGGCCGTTGGACATAGAGATGACGAAGTTCATTCCCGAGTAGCCGCAAGGTGAGGAGTTAGCGAAAACTTCGACGTCCTTGAGCAAGCTGAGCCCGTTCCGCGCAACGCACTCCTCACGGATCAAGCTCTGCACCTGCCGTAGGCTGCTGAGCGTTGGGGCGACGATGGTCATTCGGACGGCGTCCTTAAGGCCGTACCAGTCACCACCATAATCACTCGCAACCTTCTCGGCTGCCCGGGCCTGTTGCTTTATCGGGCCGTAAACCGGAACGGCCTCGCACTTCGTGGCGATCATGTCGGCCAGTTTGCGGAGCTCCGCGTCGGTATTGTCCGCATCTGCAAAAATGCGCTTCGCGATCCCTTCTTGAGCTTTTTCACGCAATTGTGAAAGCAAATTTTTGTTCATTATTGATGCTTTGTGCTCTTAAAGTATCGGCGACGGCCATCTGTCCGCTCTCCCCGGCAGAGAGGTGCAAAATAAAATATCGAATCGGTCTCTGCCGCCGCATTAACCATCCCGGCATTGAGACAGATCGCATACCGAGTAACTGTTCAGCACTGTTTCGTTTGATGATACGTCAGGTGGGGAGAATTTTGAAGTTCCTTTCTGCGTCTCGATGTGCAGACGCTGCCGGATGGCATAGGTTGGATGCATGAATTGAACTAGAACGGAAAAAGCAGGGGCAGCAGCAGGACACTTGTGACCACCACTATCGCCGAGATCGGCAGCCCGTGGATGATGTAGTCGCTAAAGCGGTAGCCGCCGGGGCTCATGACGAGAACGTTCGCCGGGTGGGCAACGGGACTGATAAAAGAGGCGGCGAGCGCGTATGCGATGCCCATCATAAAAGGATAGGGCGAGACCTCCATTGCTGCTGCCGTGTTGATCGCGATGGGCGACATCAGAACCGCAACGACCGCGCTCGGCATCGTTTGGGTGATCGCAATTGAAAGCGTCATCAATCCCGCCAATACAGCTAACGGGCCGTAGCTTCCGGCAGTGCTGATCACGCCATCGGCAAGAAGTTGTGCGGCTCCCGTTTCGCCCATTGCGGCGCCGAGCGGGAGCATTGCGGCTATCAGAAAGACCGCCTTCCAGTCGATGGCCTGATAGGCCTCGTCCATCGAGAGGCATCTCGAAGCCACCATCAACACGCATCCGGTGATGGCGGCGATCGCGATCGGCATTCCGAGGATGATGACCGCTCCGATCACTCCGGCCATTATTAGTGCGGCAACGGTGGCGAGGTGCGTCTTCGGTTCTTCCTGCATCTCGGCCTGAAGAACTACGAAATCGGGGTCGCGGGCGAGCATCTCGAAGCGCTCCTTCGTGCCATAGCAAAGCAGGCCATCGCCAAAGCTAAGCGGTATCTCCGCCAGCTCCGTCCTATATGCCCGCTCTCCACGCCAAATGGCCAAAACCGACACGCCATACTTATCTCGGAACTTCAGGTCTGCAAGAGTTTTCCCGGCAAGACTTGTATAGGGAGAGAGGATCACTTCTACCATCTTCAGCGAGCCGATCTCCAGCTTGTACCGCTTAACATTGACATTGCGAACTATCTCAAGCTTGTCCAGGCCCTTGAGCACCTCTATCGTTCGCGGGCGTCCGCCGACGAGCAAAAGATCGTTTGTCTCAAGCGTGTCCTCGGGGCCC
Source organism: Acidobacteriota bacterium (assembly GCA_016716435.1). NCBI lineage: Bacteria > Pseudomonadati > Acidobacteriota > Acidobacteriota bacterium. The sequence continues at coordinate 60,909 of JADJWI010000007.1, forward strand.
GTCATTTCCCAAGTTCCGCCGCTATGCTTTACTGCATAGGCGGCAAGCCCAAACGCCGTGCCGAGCCGGCTTTCCTTCAATGTTCGGCCGGCGAGGGTTGAGCCCTCAGGAATGCTGATTATAAGCAGCAGATCATCCAGATCGTATTTCGCGGCATCTTCTAATGAAGCCTGCCGGATCTCGTCGCCGCTATCGGTGACGCCAAACTCCTCTTCGGGGCCATGTACCAAAAGTTGATCACCTGAAAGTATTTTCAGTCCGCGGAGATCGGTCCGGATTATGTCGCCGTTGCGGTTAACGGAGAGGACATTGAGGCCGAACCGTTCATGAAATCTGATCGCCGATAGCGATCTGCCAACGAGTTCAGATTCTTCTGCGATCTCCATCTCGCCAAGACCGACCTTATCGGTGATAAGTGCCGAAGCTGTCGGGCGGTCTTCCTCAATGGTCAACACCGGCTTTTCGGTGATATCCTCGATCCGGTCGAGTCGGCCGAGGATCAGCAACCGGTCGCCGCTCGCAATTTCTACATCCGGCTCGGCAGCGATCCGCTGGCCGGACTTTCGGCGAATGCTCAGAACATTCAGCCCCAACGCTTGCCCGATACGGCTCTCGCCGAGGCTCTTTCCGATCAGTGGGCTTTCGTCCGGGATCACAAGATAGGCAAGGCGTTCCTCGAGGCTGTAAAGTTTTTTGATGTCGCGGCCCGAGTTTCCATTCGCTCCGGGATCAAGAGTGTCTCGCTGAGGCAGAAGGCGTCGCCCGATAAACGCCATGTATGCAACACTTGCGGCGAGTATCACAAGCCCACCGATGGTAAAGTCAAACATCTCGAGCGGCCGTAGCCCGGCCTCGCGGAGAGCGTCGCGGACGAGCAGATTGCTCGGCGTTCCGATCAGCAGGATCAGGCCCCCGAGCAGCGAGCCGTATGCCATCGGGAGCAGAAGCCGTGAGGCGTGCCGCTTGGTTTGATGGGCGATGTCCATCGTTATCGGCAGAAACATCGCCGCTACCCCGATGTTGTTCATGAAGGAGGAGAGAAGCGCCGTTACGGTCATCAATACTGAGATCAGCTTGCCTTCGCCGCCACGGGCAAACCGCATTAGCTGGTTGCCGAGCACCCGCGAGACGCCCGTCCGGGCGAGTCCGGCAGAGAGAATGTACATTGCCCAGACCGTGATAACGGCCGGATTGCTGAAGCCAGCGATCGCCTGATCAGAGGTGACAAGGCCGGTAAGAGCGAGCGCGACAAGCACTCCGAGGCCGACGAGATCGATCCTCACGAGCTCGGTCATGAAGAGAATAATGGCGACGGCCAAGATCCCAAATACAAGAGCAATTTCGAAACTCATTGGGCTTTTGGCCTATCTCAACCTCGTTGAACTCGCCAGAACTGGCCTAGAATGTTCGAGATGTGGCATCGGAAGTTAACTTGATTCTAATGCGGCCGGGCCGGGTTCTCAAAGCAGATGCTCAATACAACCTTTGTCGGAGTCTTGTCGCCGAGCCTCAATGCCGGTCGCGATGTCGCACCTAAGCCGTTTGAAGTGCTTCACGCTGGTTCCATTCGAAGTAGGCGAGGCCGCCGACGTAGATGCCTTCGATCAGGAAATGCACGGCTGCAAAAACCGGATCACTTTCAACCATCTTGGCGGCGAAAATGATACACAAAAAGGCCCAGGCGGCGTTGGCGAACACGAGTAGCGTTATAAGCAGAATCGTCCGCGTTCGCCGAACCGCGAGCGAGAAGGAATAGGTTCCGTAAACAAGGTGGACGATGCCGTGGCCGACGACGCATGATTGCGGCAGGCCGTAAAGCGGAGCGATGGAGCCGCTAAGAATAAACAAGAGAGCACCGGTTGCGAGGGCGCCTAGGCAATCGATCCAGAGAACGTATTTTGTAAGGAAGGGCATTAGCGATGAGCGGCCGGTAACGACTTCAGATCAACGCGGTGCCGTCGATCTTTGCAAGCTTAGTATCGAAGGTGCCGAGCGGCGTGTGGCCGGCCTTGCGTGCGACTTCGAGAATAATGCAATCCGCAAATCCAACACCCTTGTTGTTTCGAAATGCATCGAGAGCTGCCGCGACCACGTCGGCATCTTGAATGACGAGAGAGGTATGGTCGAGCAGAGCATTGAGGAACTGGCCAATCTCGGAACGCGATTTCCGATAAATTGAATCCAGCACCCAAACGGTCTCGACTAGCGCGATATGAGGAACCCACGCACCCGGCGCGATAAACTCCTCGGCCGCGGCGGCTTGTTTCGCGTTGTCCCTGACGAACAAGCGTACCAAAACATTAGTGTCAACGGCGCGCATGTTTCTTTCTTATGTAGCTTCGGATGCCTTCCTTTATGTCTTTGAGGCTGACGGGTCGAGGAGGCTTTTTGAACAACATCTTGTGAAGATCTTCCGATGTGTACTGGCCGGACCGGCGCAGCATTACCTCGTCGTCACCCTTTTCTTCCCATTCAATGATAGAGCCGGGGCCGATGCCTAGCTTCTTTCTCACCGATGCAGGGACCGATATTTGCCCTTGTGCTGTGATCCGCGATCTGACCTTTTCCATACGTGGATATTAGATGCATTACCGCGGTAATGTCAATCAGTTTTTTACGGGCGTGGTAGTCCTTCGGCCGGCGGTTGCGATGGCGATAATGACGAACGCGATGGCGGCCGGAAGCCAGACCCAGAGAAGTTCGGAGCCGATGACCCGCCAGCCGCGGAGCCCGAGAAACTCCCAAAGGCTAAGCGGCGAGACGACGATCACCCGCCACGGGAAGAACATCCGTTCGGTCGCATACGGCCAGAGAAGTGCGACGCCGAGTCCGCCGGTCGTAAGCATATCAAGCAGGCCGTGCGATGCGGCCGAAACGAGCACGAATAGAAATGCCGTAATTCGCTTCGCTTTTAACCACGGGGCAAGAAGGGCGGCGATGAATGCAAGAGCGGCCGCAAAGGCGAGCGAATGGCTAAAGCCGCGATGGCCCCATTCGCTCGAATATGTAATGCCTAACCGAAAGGCCAACACATCAAGATCCGGTATGACGGACGCCGCAACGCCCGCTGCCAAGAGCCGCGGCGGAATGATGTTTTTCCCGAGGCCAAAGCCAATCGCAAGTGGAACCGCGGGATGTGTGAAGATCGTGGGCATCGTGTCCGAAAGGAAAGATCAAACCTTTCCGTAAGAGAACTCCGAACAATAGTAGCTGATTGCTCCGATTCGTAAAAGATATGCCATCTTCGGAACTGGCGAGCGATTCCTTCCCCGAGTCAGTCGCGTTCATGCAAGTATAAAAAAAGAAAAGGACCCGACTGCGTTGGCCGGGCCCCTGAGGTCAGTGATGTGGGGTCATTGCGATCCCCTCCAGTATCTTGCTGAAAGCTGGCTGCTCGCCGGGTCAAACTTATACCCGGTCTTTGACACACCAGAAATATAAAGGCGATACGTCCCCGCAACGGACTGCACCCCAAAAGTAGCGATGCCTCTTGCGTCGGTAGGTGCCGTCTGCAGAACGTTCCTTCCGTTGGGCGTACGCCACCGAACTGAGACCATTGCATCGGCGACCGGGCTGCCGGCCTTATCAAGAACGGCGACGTCCCCATAGACCCAGTAACCGCTCCGAGTCCGCTCGCTATACATCCTTATCGAACTGACCCGCATAGTGCCGGTGGTCGAGCCTGCAACTATTACGTCTGCCTCGCTGCGGGTTACGTTGCCCATCGTGTCATAGGCCATCGCCATAATGCGGTAGGTCGCAGGAGTAAGCTGGGTCGTGTCCCACGTGAACGCTATCTCGCCTCCGCCATTCGACGATCCGATGACGACCTGCTGGCCCGTGTACTGATTCCAAAAGCTGATCTCCTGATACTCGACGGCAACATTGTCGGTAGCGGATGAACGTGTCGTCACGATGCCCGAGACGGTCGACCCGCCGGCCGGTTCGAGCAGCGTCACCTGCGGTGGCGTCGTATCGAGCGGCGTTGCCGGAGATATCACGGTTATCGTGTCGGACCATTCGCTAGTACCGCCAAGGCCAGCGGCCCTTACGCGATAGTTGTAGGTGATGTTTACGCCCACTGTCGTGTCCGAATGGCGTGCGGCAGTTCCCGGCGGAACAAGCGGCAGGATCTCCCAGTTCGGTGTGCCGGCAACGGTCCGCTGAAGTTCCCATCCGCGCGTTAGCGTACTTGTATTGACCCAGGAAAGCTCGATCGAGTTATAGGGCTCCATTCGGGTTGCAGGATGTGCAACGCCGACGAGCCCGGCCGGGGCGGTCGGCGGCGGGATCGCCCCAATGGGCAAAAGCAGTACAGCACCGGTTTGCCCGGTCGTATTGTTACGAGCGATGGTCGCGATCTCGCGGTTGTTGTTAACATACGAGCCGTTGCCGGTGATGACCCAGCCATTTCCGATGGTCTCGGGGCTAAGTAAGCTTCCGACGGCGAAGGTTCCCAGACCATCGAAGAAAATGCCCGCACCGAATTCGCCATAAGTAATGTCGCCTAGGTCGTTAATGTCGTAGCCGACCGTGTAGCGGGTTGAGCCGGCGATGAACTCCCATCCGGGCCCGGGCGTATATCGAAAGACCGAGACGATATTGAGCGAAGTTGACCGGAGCGGCGATGAGCCGATCATCATCCCGCTTGAATTAATGGCGATGTTTGAGATCGCCTGGTAGTTTGAGGGCCCTTGGCCGGTTACATCGACCTGCCCGGTTGCGAGGTTCAGCCGTTCCTGGCCGCCGATCACAAGGCCGGAGTCATTGATATCGCGGGGAACGATCCAGAAACCGAAGTCCGTCAGCCGCCGAAAACCGGCCTGATCGCTATATACCCAGCCCGTTCCGGTCGGCTGGTAGCCGAGCGAGCTTCGTGAGCCGACGATCTGCCCGGCGTTGTTTATCGCGGTTGCATAGGCCGCCGTGTCGCCGGGCATCAGGGGCAGAACCTGAAGTGAATAGCCGCCCGTTCCGGGTGTCCACCGCACGGCCGAGGCATTCCACTGCGGGCTGAATGATACGCCGACGATAACACCAAGATCATTGACGTCGGTCGGGATCGTACTCATTGAGCCGGGTGGGACGGGAAGTTGGGCCCATTGTGACCCGTTGAGGCTGACAACGGGTTCGTAATTGCCGGCAATCGTCCGCGTTCCGACCACGACACGCTGTGAGTTGATCGCGGTCGGCGAACCGGAGCCGAGATAGCTCAGTTCATAAGCCGGGGGCGTGCTTTGAGCGGACGCCTGCCCGACAACTATCGAAAGACAGAAAAAAGTTGCTATTAAAAGAAATCCGAAGGCCGGACGGCCGCCGGGACTGAAGGGGTCATTGTATTTTCTTGACCGCATAACGATACCTCCTGCAGCGAGCAGCTATCGTCCGGTCGTCTTTCACCCCCCTCAAAGCGTCTTACGCCAAAAGCCTGATTCCGGCGTGTAATTCTACTCGCCTACCGTTATTTTCACGCGATCCGGTTCGTTGTATGTGACCGCAATCACAAGCGGGCCGGTTTCGTTCAAATCTTCTTCGAAATGCCGTCCGGTGATGGCCGATGGCGTTTCGCGGATGGTCGCTACACATTTATAATCGTTGGAAATGAGCGCGAAAGTAACTGATTTCATCAAGCATCACTATCGGCACTTTAATGCGGCGGCTTTGATCGACGCGGCGGAGGGTTACGTACAGCATCTGGACGGAGGCGGGAAGATGATGATCACGCTCGCCGGGGCGATGTCCACGGCGGAGCTGGGGCTGTCGCTCGCTGAGATGATCCGTCAGGACAAGGTGCAGATCATCTCGTGCACGGGGGCGAACCTTGAGGAAGACCTCTTCAACCTGGTCGCCCATGATTTTTACGAACGCGTGCCGAACTACCGCGACCTGACGCCCGAGGACGAGCAGGCGTTGCTGGACCGGCACATGAACCGGGTGACGGACACCTGCATCCCCGAGCACGAAGCGATGCGGAGGCTGGAGAAGGCGATGGTCGAGGTCTGGACGCGGGCCGATGTCGAGGGCCGGCGGATGTTCCCGCACGAATTCATGTACGAGGTGCTCCGGAACGGTTCGCTTGAGGAGTATTACCAGATCGACGTGAAGGATTCGTGGATGTATGCCGCGGCGGAGAAGAACCTGCCGATGGTCGTGCCGGGATGGGAAGATTCGACGATGGGCAATATGTTTGCCGGGCATGTGATCTCCGGCGATGTCGAGAACGTCCACACCGTCCGCACCGGCATCGAATATATGACGATGCTTGCCGAATGGTATACGGCCAACGCTACCGATGAGTCCCGCGTCGGCTTTTTCCAGATCGGCGGCGGAATCGCGGGTGATTTCCCGATCTGCGTCGTCCCAATGCTCCACCAGGACCTGCAGCGGACGGGCGTCCCCGTCTGGGGCTACTTCTGCCAGATCAGCGACTCGACCACTAGCTACGGCTCCTACTCTGGCGCCGTCCCGAACGAAAAAATAACCTGGGGCAAACTCGAAGCCTCAACACCGAAATACATAGTAGAATCCGACGCCTCAATAGTCGCCCCGCTAATGTTTGCTTATGTTTTGGGCTGGTAGCCGCAAGAAATTTTATCCGCCTCGAATGTCTGGTGTTAGAATACGACTATGACAGTTCAAACTATCCCTGAGATCAGCAAGATGACACCGGCTCAGCAGATAGAGCTGATGGAAGCGCTCTGGAAAAGTATGACCGAGCGAAACCTGAACGAACCGCCGGACTGGCATCGCGAATATCTAGCCGATCGGCAAAGGGCCGTTGCAGAAGGCGAGGATTCGTTCATTAACCTTGACGAACTCGAAGACGAACTCCGAAGCGAGGTGAAACTACCACCTCAGTAGCCTGCCAAGCTCATGAATCTCAATGAGAGCGATTCTATTCATTCTTCTCCTTGCTTCCGCGCTCGCGGCACAGTCGCGAACTACCCTCGATAGCAAATACGGGCCGCCCGAAGGTGACCGCTACCGGATCAAGCCGGGCATCGTCGTTGAGGCATCTTTTTTGGAAACCGGTAAAGTAAAAACCCTGCGTATCGTACCGGATGATCCTGAAGACAAAAACGCGCTCCTGCGTGCCGAAGACGTTCGAAATGTGATTCGAGAGCTGGCTCCGGGACGCTTGTGCCGTCGCCCATTGAAGTACACCGAGATAAAGAAACTGCCCTGCCCACCGCGTAAGGGTTGCCGAGGCGTTCAGGAAGAATGGAAACGGGCCACGACACTGATGGTTCGACATAAGAAAGGCGTCGTCTATAGCCTGGTAACACTCAGTGACGAATCGGTACCGCCGCCCGGGCATATCAAGCTCTTGCCCGGTTATGAACACATGCCACTATGCGGGATAGACACCGTCGCAGGTTACATTAGAAAGGAAGGCGGGTTGGGGATCGGGTACGATATCGGCGAAATGGCGGGCAACTTCGCAATGATATATGCGCATTCCGATGTCGCAGAATGGACAAAGACGGAACAGTTCAGTGATGACAAGGCTTTGATCGTTCTCACCAAGCAAAATTACATTGTCGCCACGTTTGAAAAATCATTCGCAAATTTTTCTGCGACCGTTTCTTCGAAATCTGAAATTGACGACTTTTTGAGAATCGTGTTGACGTACAAACCCAAGTAGAATTTGTTTTGATATCGAAATCTCGACCTGCCTAATTCCTTCGTATTGGTGCAGGAGCCTGGTCGCTACCGCTTCCGGTTCTTACTTTTATGGAACATTTTGACGTCCTAATTATCGGTGCGGGGCTTTCGGGTATTGGGGCCGGGGCACAGGTGCGGATGGAGCTGCCGGGGAAGCGGTTTGCGATACTTGAGGGGCGGGCGGCGAGCGGCGGGACTTGGGACCTATTTCGCTATCCGGGCGTGCGGTCGGATTCGGATATGTACACGCTCGGGTATCGGTTTCAGCCGTGGAAAGAGCAGAAAGCGATAGCAGACGGGCCTTCGATATTGAACTACATCCGCGAGACGGCCCGCGAGTATGACCTTGAGAAAGAGATCCGCTACGGGCACCGGGTGCGGCGTGCGGAGTGGAGTTCGGAGGAAGCGAAGTGGACGGTTGAGGTGGAGTTGGTGCGACGCGGTGACGCGGAGAATGGGAGAAAAGGAGAAGAGGAGACCGGGAGAAAAGGAGAAGAGGGGACGCGGGGACGCGGAGGCGAAAGCACGCAAACAAACTGGCCGCACGCTGACGCAGGCGGTTCTGACAGAGCGACGTTCACTTGCAGCTTTCTTTATCTGTGCACCGGTTATTACAAATACGAGGAAGGCTATACGCCGGAGTGGGCGGGTTTTGGGGATTACGAGGGCACGGTGGTGCATCCGCAGAAGTGGCCGGCGGGGCTCGATTATGCGGGCAAGCGTGTGCTCGTGATCGGAAGCGGTGCGACGGCTGTGACGCTCGTGCCGGCGATGGCGGAGACGGCGGAGCATGTAACGATGCTCCAGCGGTCGCCGACGTATGTTGTTTCGATGCCGTCCGAGGATCGCATCGCCAACGCGTTTCGTGCCGTGCTGCCGGCAAAGGCGGCTTATGCGGCGACGCGTTGGAAGAATGTGCTGCGGCAGATGTTCTTTTACGGCCTCGCGAAAAAGCGGCCGTCGGCGATGAAGCGGCTGATCGAGAAAGGCATCCGGGCCGAGCTCGGCGAGGAGCAGCTCGAGCATTTCCGGCCGAACTATAACCCCTGGGATCAGCGGCTTTGCCTCGTGCCGGATTCGGACCTTTTTGCAGCGATCCGCGAGGGACGGGCATCGGTCGTGACGAGCGAGATCGAGACATTCATGAAGACCGGTGTTCGGCTAACGAGCGGAGAAGAGATCGAGGCGGACATTGTCGTGACGGCGACCGGGCTCGTGCTGAAGATCATGGACGGCCTCGAGCTCTCGGTCGATGGCGAACCGGTCGTGCTGTCGGAGAAGATCGCCTACAAGGGAATGATGTACAACGACGTGCCGAATCTGGCGCAGGCCTTTGGCTACACGAACGCTTCGTGGACGCTGAAATGCGACCTGACGAGCGAATACGTTTGCCGGTTGATAAAGCACATGGACGCGAACGGGTTCCGAAGCTGCACGCCGCGGCTCGATGACGACACGATCACCCGCGAACCTGCTCTCGATTTCAACTCCGGCTACGTCCTGCGTGCACTCGGCGAGATACCGAGCCAGGGATCGAAGCACCCTTGGCGGCTGCATCAGAATTACGCCAAGGACCTGCGGATGCTCCGCTACGGCCGGCTCGAAGACGGGACGATGGAGTTCAGATGACGATCAGACGAGATAGCGTTGCGGTGGTGACAGGTGCGGGTTCGGGGATCGGGCGGGCGTTGGCAAAGCGGCTCGCGGCGGAGGGCATTGCGGGGCTGGCTTTGGCCGACGTGAACCCCGAGGGGCTCGACGAAACGGCATCGGCGATCAGCGGCACGACAAAGGTGACGACGCACATTGTGGATGTTTCCGACCGCGTGGCGATGCAGACTTTCGTTGATGATGTGATGCGCGAGCACGGCCGCGTTACCCACGTGATCAACAACGCGGGCGTCGCGCTCGGCGGCACGCTGCGGGAGGTTACGCTCGATGAGATCGAGTGGCTGATGGGCGTCAACTTCTGGGGCGTGGTCCACGGGACGAAGCTCTTTATGCCGCATCTTGAGAAAGAGCAGTCGGCACATATCGTGAATATCTCGAGCCTATTCGGGCTGGTCGCACCGCCCGGACAGACGGCCTATTGTGCGAGCAAGTTTGCCGTCCGCGGGTTTACGGAAGCCTTGAAGCACGAGCTGGAAGGGACGAACATCGCCGTTTCATCGGTCCACCCCGGCGGGGTTCGGACCAACATCGCGAACAGTGCCCGCATCGCCGCAAACACCGCCCACACCGCCGAAGAGATCGAACGCCGGCTGAAACGGATGAACCGAAACCTCTCGACCACCACACCCGACCGCGCCGCCGAGATCATCGTAAACGGCATCAAAAAACGCAGCCCGCGGATCATCGTCGGCCCCGATGCACAACTCCTAAGCTGGATCCAACGGCTCTTCCCCAAACGCTACCTCGCCATCGCCAACGCGATCAGCCGAGGGAAGCTGAATGAGACTTAGGGCTAAAAGTGCCCGCACGACGTATTGAGGTAGAATAGCCTCTAGGCGAAACGACCTACTGATTCGTTATGAAGATAATTGTTACAGGCGGGGCGGGGTTCATTGGGAGTGCTGTTGTTTGGCGGTTGAACGAGATGGGTGTGGACGACATCCTGATCGCCGATGTGATGGACGAGACGGACAAGTGGAAGAATCTGGTGCCGCTCCGGTTTGCTGATTACATCGATGCCTACGATCTAATGGACGACCTCGACGAGTTCAAGGATGCCGATGTTGTCTTTCACCTCGGGGCGTGTTCCTCGACGACCGAGACCGACGCGGACTATATGATCCGCAATAATTATCACTACACGCAGGACCTTGCGCGTTGGGCGGTGAAGAACGATATCCGATTCATTTACGCTTCATCGGCGGCGACCTATGGCGACGGCTCGGCCGGGATGGCCGATGGCTTTGAGCATTTGGGCAAGCTGCGGCCGCTGAATGTTTACGGCTATTCCAAACACCTCTTTGATCAATGGGCGGCCCGCAACGGGCTCTTTGACAAGATCGTCGGCCTGAAATATTTCAACGTCTTTGGGCCGAATGAGGATCACAAGGGCGACATGCGTTCGCTGGTGAACAAGGCGTTCGATCAGATAAATTCGACCGGCAAGCTACAGCTTTTCAAGAGTGCAAACCCAGACTACGAAGATGGCGAATTTGGACGCGATTTTGTTTATGTGAAAGACGCGGTCGGGATGACGCTGCATTTCTGGGACTCAGGAGCCCTTACTGACGTGCGGGCCTCTGACGGAGGAGCCATTACTAACGTGCGGGCCTCGGACACACGCGGCGGGCTTTTTAACGTCGGCTCGGGGCGGATGAATACCTGGAACGCTCTTGCCGATGCCATCTTCAAGGCGCTCGACCTGCCGCGGAACGTCGAATTCATCGACATGCCCGAGCATCTTCGCGACCGTTATCAATATCACACACAGGCTGATCTCACCCGCATCCGCAACTCCGGCTATACGGCCGAGACGACCCCGCTCGATTCGGCAGTCGCCGATTATGTGAGAAACTATCTAGTTCCGGGCAAGCATCTCGGAGACTAGCGGAATGAAGATCTTTCACGGCACAGAGAATGCCAATATTCAAAAGCCGACCGTTTTGACGCTCGGCGTTTTTGACGGGCTCCACCTTGGGCATCAGCGGATAATGGAGACGGTAGCCGAGCGGGCGGTGGCGGTCGATGCGGTCCCGACGGCGATCACATTCGACCCGCATCCGCGAGCCGTGCTGCATCCTGAGTCGGCACCGCCGCTATTGCAGACGCTTGATCAGCGGCTTGCGAACCTGGAGGTTTTGGGAATTGAGCAGGCGATCGTCGTTCAGTTTGACGAAGCGTTTGCGAGGCAGCCGGCGGAGGATTTCATCACTGAGATAATCAATGACCGTCTGCAGGCAAGGGAAGTCCATTTGGGCCAGGATTTTGCCTTTGGCCGCGGCCGCGGCGGCAATATCGAACTGCTGAAGAAGATGGGCGGCGAACTCGGCTTCATCGCCGAGGAAGTTCCGGAGGTCCGGCTTCGCGGGCAACGGATCAGTTCGTCAAAGATACGGCATCTTTTGAACGAGGGCCGCGTGAACCTTGCTCGCCGGATGCTCGGCCGGCCTTACGGCGTTGAGGGCGTGATCGAACGCGGTGCCCAACGCGGACGAACGATCGGCTTCCCGACCGCGAATCTCAAGCCGCATAATCGCGTAATTCCCAAATTTGGGGTTTATGCGACCGCAACGCTTGTTGATGGCACATGGCGGCGGAGCATTACGAATATCGGTGTCCGGCCGACCTTCGAAAATGACGTTGAGCCTTCCATCGAATCTTTCATTTTCGATTTCGAGGGCGACCTTTACGGCGACGTGCTCCGCGTGCGTTTCCTGCACCGCATTCGTGACGAGCGTAAGTTCAACGGAATAGATGAGTTGCGGGCACAGATCGAGCGCGACACCGACAGGGCGAGGAACTATTTCAGCCGTCCGGGCGTAAAGAATATGCTCGAGATACTTTAATGCAAACACCGGTAGGTCAACCGCATCGAAAGAGGCTTGGGCGGCGAAGATAGTAGGCGGATGAAAGATTTAACTAAAGAGCAGGGCCTCGCGGTGGTCGAGCCGGCACTTCCGGCCCGAAATGGGACGAATGGCAACGGCTCGCGGCCGATGGTGGCGACCGAGGAACTGCCGATCGCGAAATTTGTCTCGAATGACCAGTTAATTGCCGAAGAAAAGTTTCTGACGAAGAAAGAATCGGAGGTCGAGCGGAGTTATACGGGCATCCGCGGATGGCTGCGCATCGCAAATGTCTCCGGCGTCATCGGCAAGCTTGGCCTCTATCTTTACCTCGATCAATACGAGATGCACCGAAAGGCGCAGCTCCAACACGCACGGGAACGAATGAAGACGGCCGAGCGGCTTACTCGGGCGGCCGTTCTGGGCGAAAAGCTCTACGGGATTCGGCTTTGGTTCTTTCATAACACGATGTTGCTGCTTCGCCGCTTCTTTCTAGGGAGCGAGCTGAACCGTGAGGTGAACCAGGAAAAGCAGGCCGTTTGGCTCAAGGAGAAGCTGATCGAGCTGGGGCCGACGTTTATCAAGATCGGGCAATCGATGGGCACGCGGGCGGACCTTCTGCCGCTGCCGTTCGTCATTGCGCTCGGCGAACTGCAGGACAACGTACCGCCGTTTGACAACGAGATCGCCTTCGCCCGGATCGAGAAAGAGCTCGGGCTGAAGATCAATGACGTTTACAAAGAATTTGAGCTAAAGCCGGTCGCGGCCGCATCGCTCGGGCAGGTATATCGGGCACGGCTACACACCGGCGAAGAGGTCGCCGTAAAAGTTCAAAGGCCGAATCTCGAGGCGACGATCAAGGGCGACCTGCAGATCCTGCGAAAGGTGGCGGATTTTGCCGAGCGGTTTCCGCAGCTCAACGAAAACGCCGATTGGTCCGGGATGCTCCGCGAATTTAACGAGACCATCCACGAAGAGATGGACTACGCCGCCGAGGGGCAGAACGCCGAGCGGTTCCGCGAGAACTTCAGGAATTGGGACAATGTACACGTCCCGAAGATCTATTGGAACGCCACAACCTCGAAAGTGCTGACGATGGAGTACATCCACGGCACGAAGGTGACGGACCTTGAACAGCTTCAGGCGCAGCAGATAGCCCCCGAGAAGGTCAATCGACTGCTTATCCGGACTTATCTCAAACAGCTTTTGGAGGACGGGTTCTTCCACGCCGATCCGCATCCGGGCAATCTGCTTGTGATGCCAGATGGGCGGCTTGCGTTCTTTGACTTCGGCATGGTCGGGCGGATCTCGCCGGAACTGCAGTCAAAGATGATCGATGCATTCTTTCACGTCGTCAGCAAAGATCCGGCCGGGATCGCGCAAGATCTTATCGACCTCAATTTCTTGAAGCCCGGCGTCGATGCTGCGGCGGTGCGTCCGGTGGTCGAGAAGATGTTCGAGTTTCACCTGAACCTGAAGCTCAAGGATGTAAATTTCAAAGAGTTGACCTACGACCTGGCGGATGTGATGTACGATTACCCGTTCCGCCTGCCGTCTAATTTTACTTACATAATGCGGGCTTTGATGACGCTCGAGGGTATTGGCATCATCACCGACCCCGAGTTCAACTTCTTTGAAACCGCGAAGCCCTACGCCAAAGAATTTATGCTCAAACGCGAGGGCCGCGACTTCCGCAAGATCTTCGTCGACAAAATAATGGGCCGCGAAGACGGCGGCAAGATCGACTGGGACCGCACATGGAAACTCGCGAAAATGGCCGTGAAGACCGTCTTGAACACGGGTAAGTAATTCTTGCATCGATCGGGTTACTGTTTTACGATACTCTTATGGATGCTGATACCGTAAAACTATCGTCAAAGTTTCAGGTGGTCATACCGCAAAAGGTGAGGGAGCGAATGAACCTCAAGCCCGGGACTCGGTTTCGCGTGGTCGATGTCGGCGGGACCGTCGAACTAATTCCGATACGGCCGATCGAAGAGTATAAAGGGATATTGCGCGGTAAGCTCACGGATACTGAGATCGAACGCGAGGACGACCGGTTGTGAGCGGCCGAAACGTCGTAGATTCTTCAGGTTGGCTTGAGTTCTTGACTGGGTCAAGCCGCTCGCGGGTCTTTCTGCCTGCGATCAAGGACACGAAGAACCTGATCGTCCCCGTCATTTCGGTCTATGAGGTGGTGAAGCGAGTCTTGCGTGATGGCGATGAAGCCGATGCAAGAAACGCTATTCAGGCAATGACGCTCGGCCAAACGGTTGATATTGACCTGTCGTTGGCACTGCAAGCCGCTCGATACAAACTCCCGATGGCAGACAGCATCATTTACGCGACCGCCCAATACCATCAGGCAACACTCTGGACACAGGATGAGGATTTTGAAGGCCTTCCGGGTGTCCGCTATTTTCCAAAGTGAAGATCCTCGTTCCCTACAAGCTTGAAGACCCCGCGATGCTGTTGTCGAAAGAGCCTGCAATTCATAGGGATTCAGACTCCGTAGCCATCGAAACGTATTGGAATGGCGATAGATGCTCGTTGGGCCGAGTATTTGCCTGTTCATTGTCCTGGAGCGATTCCGGACTTTCGGTCACATTTGACGGACGGCAGGACGAACCGGTGATCGCGTCAGCTGATCCTGTTCTGGAAAGGAAATCGATCGGGCTTTGGGAGCGGGATGTCTGCGAGATATTTATTGCTCCGGATAGGAATGGGCCGCGTCGGTATTTTGAGTTTGAGGTCGCGCCGACGGGCGAGTGGCTTGATCTTGCTATTGACCTGACGAGCGGCGAGCGGGTGACGGACTGGGACTACAACTCAGGGATGGAAGCCGCGGCAAAGACAGAGGACGGCCGCGTGCTGATGGCGATGAAGATCCCATGGGAGGCCTTTGGGCGAAAGCCGAAGGCCGGCGATGTCTGGCTTGGCAACATCTTTCGCTGCGTCGGCGAGGGCGAAACCCGCGGCTACCTCGCCTGGCAGCCGACAATGACCGAAAAGCCAAACTTCCATGTACCGGAAAAGTTCGGCGAGTTTCACTTCATCAAGTGAGATCAGCCCTGAATTAGTTTTTCATTGATCAGTAAAGCGCCCCAGGCGAGGCTGAAGAGGCCGGCGAGGACGCGGATCCCTTGATTGAGGAAGTCGAAACGGCCGGCGGTGAAGCGGAGCGGTAGGCCCATCAGTAGGCTCATTATCATCATTCCCGCGATCGAGCCCACACCAAAGATCACTAGATAGAACATAGCGACAGCGGGCGAAGAGATGGTCGGCAGGACGAGCAGCATCAGTCCGGCACTTCCGGCGAGGCCGTGGACGAGCCCGACCGCGACTGCTCGCGGTGCAAAGCGATGGTGCGAGCGTTCGGCGGCCTCATCTTTATGCGTATGTATATGCGTGTGGGCGTGGCCCCCGTGTTCGTGGGTGTGGGCGTGGATCTTTTCGGCGGTGAAGATCTTTCGTAGTGCATTGAGCCCGAGCAAGACGAGCATTATTCCGACGATTCCCTCAAGCCATGCCTCGGTGCTTTCAGAGATCTGCAGCTTGGCAAAGATGACAAGTGCCCCAACCGCGACCAGCGAGATGGTGTGCCCGAGCCCCCAAAAGCCGCCAATGATCGAGGCTGTCCAAACACGCTTGTGTTCGCTGACGATGGCCGAGACCGCCGCTAGATGATCGGCCTCAACGGCATGATAAAGCCCAAAGAGAAAGCCGATGACCAGCACGGCGATGGCCGATTGTTCGGGCGTTGGCGAAAGAAGTTGTTCCATTAAGTGCCTTGCCGGCCAAAGCCGGGACTCCAAACCTAGACCGTCATTCCTCCATCGACCGCGATGGTCTGGCCGGTGATGTAGCTCGAGGCATCGGAAGCGAGAAAGACGACGGTGCCTTTCAGCTCGCCTTCCTTTCCGATCCGCGGGATCACATTATTTTCCTGTATCGAGCGTTCGTAAATATCGATAACGGCATCGGCCAGCCGCGAGTGGAAGAAGCCCGGGGCGATGGCATTGACGCGAATTCCGCGGCGGCCCCAGCTCGCGGCGAGCTCGCGGGTCAGGCCTATAAGGCCCGCTTTGCTGGCGGCATAGCCGGCGTAGAAAGGCCCGTTTGCCGAGGACGTAAGGCCTGCGATCGAGGCGATGTTTATGATCGAGCCGCTGTTATTTTTCAGCATCTCGCGGCCGGCGGCCTGTGCCATAAGAAAACAGCCGGTCAGGTTTACATCGAGCACCTTTTGCCATTTCTCGAGCGGCATATCTTCCGGCATCGCTCCCCAGGAAATGCCGGCATTGTTCACCAAAATATCGAGGCCGCTAAACTGTTCCACCGTGGCTTCGACTACGGCCTGTACGTCCTCGGCCTTGGAAACATCGCATGCCTTTCCGGCAACGCTGAAGCCGCGAGCGGTGAATTCGGCAACGGTTTCATCGAGCCATTCCTGCCGGCGGGCGCAGATCATCAGATTCGCCCCGGCCTCGGCGAGGCCTTCGGCCATCTCTTTGCCGATGCCGCGTGAGCCGCCGGTGATAATGGCCGTTCGTCCCGTAAGATCAAAGAGTTCCGTAACGTTCCTGCCTGGCATAGTGATGATCGCGCTGCTACCTGGAAAGCAAAAGTTTACCATACGGCCGCGGGGAATTCGCGAGCCGGCCGGCCGGTGGACTAAGCGTCAGAATCGCGGTTAAATTGATATATGGAAAAAACCGAGCGGGAACTGGCGTTTCTCCGCGATCTTTACATCACAGACGATTATACGCGGCGATTCACCGAGCTTGCCGATAAGCATTTGAAGCTCAAGGCGGTGGAGAACGTTCTTTATTTGAATGCCGGAACGGGCACACACTGCTTTGCCGTCCGCGAGGCCGCGGGCGACGAGGCGGCCGTCTTCGCCGTATGCGAGAACGACGAATTGCTCAAGATCGCAAAGGACAAGGCCGTCGCCTTGAGTTCCGACGTCGAGGTTTCGCAGATGCAGTACGATGACGACGCGTTCGATGTCGTCATCGCCGACGGCAGCCTTACCGATCCGGTAGAGGCCGGAGAGCTGATCGCGGAGGCGGCTCGCGTTGCACGGCCGGGCGGAAAGGTTATGGTGATGCTGCCTGCGGCAGGGAGTTTTGGTGAGATCTTTTCGCTTCTGTGGGAAGTGATGCTCGATGAAGAGTTTGCCGCCGATGCGGTCGCGACCGAAGACCTGATCGCGGAGTTGCCGTCGACGTCTGCGCTCGATGGGTTTGCCGAGGCCGCGGGGCTTGCGAAAGTGAGCCTGAATACAGAGAACGAGATATTTGAATACGAGGATGGAACGGCCTTTGCGGCCTCGCCGCTGGTTTTAGATTTTCTAATGCCGCGATGGCTTGGCGAGATGTCCGCCGAAAAGAAAGAGCAAGTCATGGAGCGACTTGCTCAGCTTATCGACGCCGAGGACGGCGATCTTGCCTTTCGATTTACGGTAAAGGCGACAGTGTTAACCGGCGAGAAGGCCTACACACACTAAATTCCAGCTATTTCGCTTCGGCACGGCGGCGAAGCTCCTCGGCAAGGGCGTCGTCGCTCATCTGGTTGATCTGCGGAGCTTCCGCCGAGCGGAGCGACTTATCGGCGGCTTCTTCCTCTTCAGCCTCACGGAGGCCCTCCTTAAAGGCTTTTCGCGATTGGCCAAGCGACTTGGCAAGCTGCGGCAGCCGCGAGGCACCAAAAAGCAAGAAAAGCACGGCAACAATCAGGATGATCTCAGTTGTCCCGAGAGCAATTGCTAACATAATCACACCTACGAATTTTTAGACGCACGAACGGCAACTAGGGCCGAATCGGTCCGAATACCCAAACTATATCACAAACCGGCCGTGCGAAAACGGTCCATCGCATCGATTAACGCGGCTGTAATGCCTTTCTCCGAGACCGAATGCCCCGAGTCGGGAACGACAATGAACTCGGCCTCCGGCAGTGCCCGGTGAAGCTCCCACGCGGAGGTCATCGGGCAGACCACGTCATAGCGGCCCTGGACGATCACAACCGGCAGGTGCCGGATCTTATCTACATTCTCGAGCAAATAGTTGTCTGACGGGAAGAACGAGCCATTGACGAAATAGTGGCTCTCGATGCGGGCGAGGCTCAGGGCCTCGTGCTCGCCCTCCCAATGATCGACAAGGTCCTGATCGGGAAACAGCTTTGAGGTCGCGCCTTCCCACGTGCTCCAGGCACGGGCGGCTGCGAGCCGTGTCCGTTCGTCGTCGCTGGTCAGCCGCTTGTGGTAGGCGGTCATGAAATCGCCGCGTTCGTCTTCCGGAATTGCCTCGCTGTAGCGTTCCCAGAAATCGGGGAAGATCTCCGAAGCACCGTATTGATAGAACCAATCGAGTTCCTTTTTGCGCGTAAGAAAAATGCCACGGAGGATGAGCCCGAGGCAGCGGTCGGGATGGCTGATGCCATAGGCGAGGCTGAGCGTTGAGCCCCACGAACCGCCAAAGACGTACCACTTATCGATGTCGAACTTCTCACGGAGCGTTTCGATGTCTTTGATCAGGTCCCAGGTCGTGTTCTCACGAAGCTCGGCGTGCGGCGTGGACATTCCCGCCCCGCGTTGGTCAAAAAGAATGACGTGGTAAGCCTCGGGGTCAAAGAACCGCCGATACATCGGGATGAGCCCGCCGCCCGGCCCGCCATGGAGAAACACGACCGGAATGCCATCAGGGTTGCCAACGCGCTCCCAATAGATCTCGTGAATATCCGACACCTTCAACATGCCAGATTCAAAAGGCTCGATCTCCGGGTAAAGAGTTTTCATATGAATTCGATGATAACCGAGCCGGTCGTACTAGCCAAAATACCCCGACAGAATAACAGGAGCGTAATCCATTCGACATCAATCAAAGGGACGAAGTTCAGAACTCTGGGGCAATTGTTTTGGTGCGTCGCCCGCTCTGCCGTAGACTTCAATTCCTGCAAGAATCCCTTCCTTTTCAAAAACAAAGGCTCCAGCCGATTTATCGCCTTCACCAAAGATAAAATCACCTAAAATACGGAGCCCGCCAGTAGGCTCCTCCATTCCCTCGATCTTGAAATTTACGCTTGCGCAACCGCATGGGCACACTGAGCACACGCGGGCGTGTTTCAACTGCTCCAAAAATTCTGATGCCTGGGGCGTCCCGTTTTCTAACATCCAGCAGGTAAGATCGCGCTCTTCCGTTGTTAGCTCTCGCATTCCTCTTTGGTGCCAAAGTACTCAAAGCCGTAAATCACTTCTTCGTCGTCCTCGTCTTTTTGGACCTTTATAATGAAACCTTTTTCACCGTCGATATATGACGCCGCCCCGTACACATGGGTGAGACTGTATGGTAACTCGGTTCTGAGAAAGTCTTTAGGAAAATTCCGAAGCTTCTTGACGTACGATTTGAGTTTTACGGTATCGTTCAAGTATACGACAAATGACGAAACGATATCTTCCGCCGGAGAGCTTATGTCCCGTCGGTCGTAATGGACGTTCACGCTGTATTTCTTTAAATGATATATCCCTATAATGTCCGGGTCCGGATCTCGCCCCAGGATTTTCTCGGCCTGAAGACGGGTCGTAACACAAGGGATTATGCCGTTCCAACCTTGGGCCGCTACATTCGTGGCGGCAAAAAGCAACAGGCCCATTATAGGTAAAACACTCACTCTGTTACGGGCCTGAAAGCCGGCAACATTCCTCGAATACATGCTCTTCATCATTACTTTCTTCCAAATACTTTCCCCTCCGCCTCGATCCAAACCTCAAACACGGCAATGTCAACTAAAGCCTGTTAATCGCTCCTTTGCTGTCTAACCGGCTCTTCTCCCCTCTCGCACATTTTAGCTTACGTTTAGGAAATTGTCCGACCAGAGTTGGAAAACGAGAAGGGTCCAGAGTTCCTTGTGGTGCGAGGCTCGGCCCGTTTCGTGTTCGGTGATGAGACGCTGGACGTAGTCGGGGTTGAAGAGGCCTTGTTGCTTTAACCTTTCGGGTGCGAGCATGTCGTGCATTAGCGGATTGAGGCGGCCTTTGAGCCATTCGGCGATCGGGATGCCGAAGCCTTTTTTCGGGCGGTGAAGAATATCCTGCGGCAGCAGGTCACGCATCGCCTCTTTGAGTATGACTTTGCCGCTCTTGCCTTTAAGTTTGTATTCGACCGGGATCGACGCGGCGAACTGGCCGATGCGGGGGTCGAGAAACGGTGCACGCGTTTCGAGCGAAACGGCCATTGCGGCCCGATCGACCTTGGTCAAAATATCCTCGGCGAGATAGTAGTTGATGTCGGCATACTGCATCTGCTCAACGACATTCTTCGCATCGGAACCGCCGACGAGTTCACGCACACCGCGGTAGATGTCGGCGTCGGTCTGGGCGAGCACATCTTTGGTGAAAAGCTGATCGTGCTGATCGACCGAGAACGAGCCGAACCACGAATGATGCCGCGCAACGTCATCATAACGAGCCGCCCGGATGAAGCGCTTGGCCTTGTATTCGAACGAGAGATTCTTCGTTGAAACGGGAAGTGCGTTGATGAGCGGCTCAATGAAACCGCGGCGGAGAAGCGAGGGCAAGGCGAGATATCGGGCCGCGACGCGATGTGCGTAATACATCGGGTAGCCGGCGAAAATCTCGTCGCCGCCGTCGCCGCCGAGTGCGACCGTTACGTGCTTGCGGACAAAGCGGGCGAGCAGAAAGGTCGGGATCAACGAGGCATCAGACATCGGCTCATCAAGCCAACCGCCGATCTCGCCGATCAGGTCGCCGGCGGTCGCGGCCGAGAGTTTGTCCTCGTAATGCTCGGTATCGAGATGCTTCGCGACCCGCCGCGCATACTTCGATTCGTCAAAGCTGTCTTCCTCAAAGCCGATAGAAAAGGTCTTGACGCGTTCCGTCGCGTGCTGAACCGCAAAGGCCGCGACGGTTGACGAATCGATCCCGCCGGAGAGCAAGATGCCAAGCGGAACGTCCGAGACTAGCCGCATTCGAACGGCGTCCGAAAGCAGATCGCGGAGTTCGTCGGATCTCTCTGTAAGCGTCTTCGAAGGAGTGAGGACACTCTTGTCCGCATCGCCGGTTCCTCCGGCGAAACTGTCTTTATCTATCGACGACTCTGAATCATTCGCGCTCGTTCGCGTCGAAACGACGCTCATGCGGACAGGAGTGTCCGCACTCCAATTTAGGTCCCAGTAGCGGCGGGTTTTGACCTCGCCATTTTCGACCGTGAGGACGTGTGCCGCCGGAAGTTTATGGATGCCTTTGAAGATCGACATTGGCGCCGGGACGTAGTCGAACGAGACGTAGTGGCGGAACGCGTTCAGGTCGAGCTCGGGCTTGACGGCGGGATGGGCGAGTATCGCTTTGAGCTCAGATGCCCAGATCAGCTTGTCATCGAAGACGCCGTAATATAGCGGCTTTTCGCCAAAGCGGTCACGGGCGATGATCAGCTTTTTTTGCTTCGCGTCCCAGAGCGAGAAGGCGTACATGCCATTTACGTGATCAAGCATCGCCTCGCCATACTCCTCGTAAAGATGCGGCAGTATTTCTGTGTCGGATTTGGTCGTGAACTTGTGGCCTTTCGCTTCGAGCTCGGAGCGGACCTCGCGGTAGTTGTAAAGCTCGCCGTTCATCATCACGACGACCGAGCGGTCGCAATTGAAAACAGGCTGGTCGCCGGTGTGCAGATCGATGATCGAAAGCCGCCGCATACCGAGCGCGACCGTGTCATCAAGCCACAAGCCTTCGCTATCCGGCCCGCGATGCACGATCCGTTCACACATCGAGTGCAGCACCGCCTCGGCACCGTCGTTCGAATCAGATCGTTTTAGGTTTATCCAACCGGTGATACCGCACATAAAAAAGTGAGCAGTGAGCGGGTAGCAGTTAGCAGTTAGAACAACATCAGGAACTCGACCGTCGCTGTTCACTGCTTACTGCTCGCAGCTCACTCAGTGAATCCTATCTTCTCCCTCACTGCATAGATCGCCTTGTCCTGTGATTCGTGGTAGGTGCGGACGAGGAGTTCGGCGAGGAGGCCCATCAGGAAAAATTGCACCGAGATGGCGAGCATCACGATGGCGATAATGGGCAACGGCGTTAGGATGAACGATGTGCTGTAAAAGAGCTTCAGCACGATCGCCCAGACGCCGGCGATCATTGAAATAAAGAACGCCAGCATGCCGAAGCCGCCAAATACATACAGCGGCTTGGTGTGATACTCAGCCATGAACTTGATGGTTATCAGGTCGAAGATGACCTTGATCGTCCGCGAGATGCCGTATTTCGATTTGCCGGCGGTACGTGCGTGGTGATCGACCGGGATCTCGGTCACGCGTGCCCCGGCCCAACTTGCGTAGATCGGGATAAAGCGGTGCATCTCGCCGTAGAGCTTTACGTCCTGTATCACGTCGCGGCGATATGCCTTGAGCGAGCAGCCGTAGTCATGCAGATGTACATCGCCGATCCAGGAAATAATACGATTGGCGATCTGCGACGGGATCTTTCGCGAGATGAGCTTGTCCTGCCTGTCCTTTCGCCAGCCGGAAACGACGTCGTAGCCTTCGTCGAGCTTGTCGAGCAGGCGTTTGATATCGGCCGGGTCGTTCTGCAGATCGGCGTCCATCGGAATAAGGATGTCGCCTTTTGCGGCGTCGATGCCGGCGGACATCGCGGCGGTCTGGCCATAATTCCGGCGAAGCGAGATGACGCGAACACGGTCGTCCTCGGCGGCGATCTCTTTCAATATCGCGAGGCTATTATCGGTCGAGCCGTCATCGACGAAGATCACCTCCGCCGTTTTGCCGAGAGCGTCGAGCGCCGCCGCGATCTTGGCGTGCATCGGGCGGAGGTTGTCCTCCTCATCAAGCACGGGCAGAAAAAGCGAGAGCTCCGGCGCGTCGTTAAGTTTTTCAGTAGCTTCTGAAACCATTTCAATAAATCCGATAAACCTAATAATCTAGAACTTTCACGCGGGAAAATACAGCACGCACAAACGGTTGGCACAAGAACTAGCACCGTTCGCACACCGATCGTACGAAAATATGAATCGAAGAACCTTTATTGGGATACCGGCCGCGGTTGCCGCTGCTGCTCATTTGTCGCCTGCCGAGGCTCAGACGGCCGGTCTCCGTTCAGGCATGAAAGTGAAGCTGCCGGCGGTGGTTTCTACATGGGACAGCGGCGTTCGGGCGAATGCGGCGGCTTGGCCGCTATTGGCGGAGCGGAGATCGGCGCTCGATTCGGTCGAGGCAGCAGGCCGTGCGGCGGAGCTCGAGCAGAGCTGCTGCGTCGGGCTTGGCGCGAACCCAGACCGCGACGGAACCGTGACGCTCGATGCCTGCGTCATGAACGGCAACGGCGACTGCGGCAGCGTCGCGTATCTTGAGCGGATCAAGCATCCGGTCTCGGTCGCCCGGAAGGTGATGGAACTGACGCCGCACGTCCTGCTTGCCGGAATGGGGGCACAGCAGTTTGCCGCGGCGAACGGGTTCTCGATAGAGAGCGGCGAGCTTTCGCCCGAGGCCGAAAGGGAATGGAAGAAATGGCTTGAGAAATCGAATTACAAGCCGGAGATAAACATCGAGAACAAGAAGATCTCCCAAGCAGCGCCGTATTTTTTGAGCGACGGCTCGCCGAACCATGACACGATGGGCACCGTCGCGATCGACGCGAGAGGCAAGCTTGCCGGAATGGTCACGACCAGCGGAATGGCGTTTAAGATGCACGGCCGGGTTGGCGACTCGCCGATAATTGGAGCCGGGCTTTTTGTTGATGACGAGGTCGGTGCGGCGACGAGCTCGGGCGTCGGCGAAGAGGTGATCCGCATCTGCGGGACGCACACCGTCATCGAACAAATGCGGATGGGCCGCTCGCCCGAGCAAGCCTGCCGCGAGGCCATCCGCCGCATCATTAAACGCGACACCGCCAAGGCAAAGGAGTTTCAAGTCGGCTTTGTCGCCATCTCACGCCGCGGCGAGGTCGGAGCATTTGCGATACAAAAGGGCTTTACGTTCTCGGTGACGAATGCCGAGCACCCGCAGGGAAAGGTGCTTGAATCAAAGAGTTATTTTTAGCCACAGAGTACACGGAGAGTTTTTGGGGCGGTCTTAACGAAAACAAGTTCGGGCACTCTGGCTTTTCTTCTCGAGAAAAACCGAAGATTTCTCTCTGAGCCCTCTGTGTGCTCCGTGGCGAATTACTTCGGATCGCCGGAGTTGATGTGAAAATGCAGGTGTTTTGAGTCCTGGTAGTCGCCGAGGTTGGTAAGGACGCGGGCGGCACCGTGTTCTTCGGAGACCCGGGCGGCGACCTCTTTTATGACGTCGAAGATCTCGATGAGCAGATCGCTTTCGACCTCGAGAACAGAGGCGACGTGCCGCTTCGGCACAACAACGATATGCACCGGCCAGAACGGCCGCGTGTGGTGATAGGCAAGAACGTTTTCCGTCTCAAGCACCTTCTCGACCGGCGTCTTTCCCGAAAAAACCTCTTCGCAATAGAAATCCGACATCCTTAGTCTTTGTGTCTCATTGGAATTTGGGAGCCGCTATTCAGTCAGTTTAAGTTCCTGCATCGGAGGCTGGTCGCCTTCTGGAAAGTCCGGGATCGCTCCGGCCGTTGCCTCAAAAAAGCCGATCGGGTATCCCATTTCATCGCGTTCGACGTCGTCTTTCTTCCCGTTACCGTTCTCATCGAGCGGAAGTATGATGACCTCGACGTCGCGGTTGCGGAATTCGGCGGGAACGTGGAAAACGGACGGGAGATTCTTGATGGTTTGTCTATAAAAATTCATTTGCTAAAAACCTCCTCGGCCTAGATTTTAGCACAAGGACTATTGCTTGCGGGCGACGATGACGATGGAGACACCGAAGGGGAAGTCGAGGTTCTTGAGAATGTGCCGTTCGGCAGAGAAGATCTTGCCGAAGAGGCCGTTGAGTGCCGAGACGTTGATATTGTTCTCCGATTCAGGCTTGATGCCGGTCAGCTTCATCAGCGTTCGCCCGCCGAGGATCGGGGCAAAGAAGGTAAAGTTCGCGTAGGTCGCCCGCTCGACCGTGTAGCCGGCTTTTTCGAGCCGCTCGACGATCTGCTTACGGGTGTAACGGATACGGTGGTGCGAGATGTCGTCCTGCACGCCCCAGAGCCACATAAATGCCGGCACGAAGATCAGCGAATAGCCGCCCGTTTTCGTAACGCGATGCATCTCTTTGAGGCCCGCGATATCGTCGTCGAGGTGTTCAACGACGTCCAGGGCCGTCGTGATATCAAAGGTCTCGTCCGCATAGGGTAGCTTCTCAGCAAGGCCTTTTTGAACGGCCAAGCCCTTGCGGCGGCAGAATTCGAGAGCTTCGTCCGAGACATCAACACCCTCGGCCGAGCCGAATTGCGAGAGCATCTCCAGATTTGCACCGGTCCCGCAGCCAACATCAAGAATTCTGAGTGGAGCGCGGACACTCTTGTCCGCATCGAGCGTAACGAGAGTGCTCAAGCGATTCGCAACGATGGTTCTCAAAAAACTCTCTAAGATCGCCCGCCGCCCGACGAACCACCAATGGCTATCCTCTACACGATCCATTATCGCGTAGGTATGCTGCTGCATTTCCTGCGGAAGTGCGGTGCTCATAAAAAGAATTATGCCACAAATGGAGGAGACGCGAGCAGTAGCGTGCGTGCCCGTCCATGTTCGGTCGTTTTCAGGGCACCCTCCTTACCAGTCGGGTTTCTGCCTGAGGCCCAATAGTTCGCTGGCGCGCGGGCCTTGGTTGCCTTCGGGCGAGAGGCCGTAGCTTTCGCTGAGGCGGCGGTGGATGCCCTCAAGGTCAAGGAAACAAGGGCCTGCCGTGTCCTTGCGGCCAAGGATCATCAGGTGCATGCCTTCGTGGAGGTATTCGTCCTTGTCGATGCAGAGCATATACTCGCCCGAGGTCCGGTGAGCCTCAAGCTCGAGCTCATAAAGCGTCGGGTCAAAGACGGAGAGCGGGTTGACGTCAGCCTTGGAGAAGCTTTCGATCGTCCGGGCAAAGTCGTATGCATGGCGGCCCTCGTGGACGAACGTCCCCTCGCAGCCGCGTTGGCCGCCCGTATCGATCGTCTCTTCGGCGATGGCGATATATACCTCGCCAAAGGCCTCGCGAAGCCCGATGCGGCCGTCAGCTATCTTATCGTTTGTCTCACCGGGGTCGATCAGTCCGGTGATGCCCGAGGCATTGATCTCTGCGACCGGCTTCACCCGAACCGTCATCTCCGAGCCGAGAATGTGGCGGACGATCACCTTTTGCTCGTCCGTTCCGCGCTCGACTATCACTCCGAGAGCTTCCTCGACCGATCTGCGGTATTTCCTGTCAATGCCGTTGTCGAACTTCATAAAACCGTTGGCGCCCTCACAGATGAGGCATCTTTTAACATGATGTACACGATAAATGGGATGTTTTGGCCCTGGGCCCTCAGTCGTATCCTGATCATCCTGTTGATCCTGTTAGATTTCCCTCAGGTAATCAGGTTCATAATCGCCCGAAGCCGCACCAGCTATTGCTGTTGTGCCAGATTATTTCTACGTCCTCTGCCTTGATGTCCTTCCACCAGTCCTCAAATTCCTCTTTCGAGATGTAGAACGCCGTTGGGGCGACCAAGTGGTCGAAGACGATGTTGTGCTGCTCGCGCCAGCCGAAGGTGCCGAGGTGGTTTAGATAGTCGTTATAAAAGAGCTTTTTGGCGACCGGTTTCGCTGCGATATTTGCGGGGCGATAGACGAGCTTGGTCGCCATAAAGAGCGAGAGCGTCGGGAGCTTTGAAAGCTGATAAAGCACGGGCTGGCTCATCTTTGAGGTAAAGCTCTCGCGGATGGGGTTGACGTACTTCGTTATCCACTCATTGTTCTCGGCACCATAGACCCAAGCCGAGATATGCCCGCCTTTCTGCACCCTCGAAGCAAGCGAAAGGAATGCCTTCTTCGGGTCCGGTGTGTGGTGCAAAACGCCGACGCTGAAGGCGTAATCGAATGCCCGCTTGAGCGGCAGCTTAAAGATGTCGCACTGAATGATGTGGGCGTTCGGCAGGTCGCGGGTCAGGGCGAAAGCCGATTCCACGCCGTCGCCGAGGTCGATGCCGACGACCTCCTTCGCTCCCCACTGTGCGGCGAGCTTTGTATGCCGCCCCTTGCCGCAGCCGCCCTCGAGCACTATCTTGCCCTCGAAAAATTCGGGCTTTACCGGCTGCAGCCAACCGAGGAACTGCTCGTTATACTTCGGGTCTTCCTGCGTAAAATGCGTCCACTGCCAGCCGAAATTTTCGGCCGTTTCCGCTTTGTCCGCCTCGATCTTTCCAAGGTCCGCAAAGCGCGGCACGCCGCGGACGACCTTATACTCGCGGTCGCATTTCTTGCAGGTCAGAACGCCTTCGATTATTTCTTTGCCTTCATAGGTGCTGGCATACGCCAGCAAAATGTCGCCGCCACAAGTCGGGCAGGCCAGAAGGTCTAGTAATTTTTCTTTCATTAACTAAAACTTTCCCAAGCTGACGCGGGTAATCCAGATTCCCACCGAATCGGAGCAAACACACTACCCTCGAGATCCTCTCCGCTTTCCCGCGCCTTAGTGAATGCCGAAAGTTCCGCGCTACGAGCCCCTATTGCATAAACAATTTCTCTTGCCCTTTCTTGCTTTGAGTTTTCGACGAAATTGTACGCCAAATTAATTGCATGCTCGTAATACTCATCATCTGCAAATCTAGATTCTATCTCTTTTCCCTCTGCAGACTCGACAATATACGTATCCCCGAAAATGACGTTGGCGAGACGTTGGATCAAAACTCTGCCAAAGGCGGTTTCAATGAAAAGATATAGCTTTTCGGCACGCAGGCGTGAATGCCCTCGCGAAACGAGTTCCAGGATTGCTTCCTCCGGTGTGGCAATCTCGGTAGTCGCAAGAACGCTGATTCCATCCGACAATTCCTTAGCTAAGCTTTTATCGTTATCCTCTTGCACCAACTACATCCTTAAATCTAGAAAATTCGGTGTCGGGAAACGGCTGTCGCCAGTTGAACTCGAATTCGTCGGTGTCGCGGTCTTCGTAGAGTTGGTCGAATGTTTCGGCAAAGGCGTTGATCGCATCCCGAAGCGGGCCGGTGTGCGAATAGACCAGCTCGCGCTCGGCCGAGTCGCGCTCGTCGGTCGGGTATTGATAGATCTCGATGGTCAGTTCATCGCCGTTTCGAACGAAATGAAAATCGAATTCTTCGGGGTCGCGATTCCATTTCAAAATGTGCTCGCTTGAATCGGCACCCTCCCTACCGGTCGGGTTTCCGCCACTGGAAGCAAGGGCCGTCAGGATCCGCATCAGATCGGGCAGGGCCGTCTCGTGCGGTGCATGGGCGGTTGTCGTGTGAAATTCGTTCACGCCATCAGAAAACCCGATCGACATCCATCCGCACTGCGGGCTGTTGAAACTTACTTCAAGCATCGTGAGTAAATGGTAAATCGTGAATCGTGAATAGTAAATCGCAGGACGACCGGGATGCTTTTTACTATTTACTATTTACGATTTACTATTCACTAAATGCAACAATATCACGATTTGTTGAGGCACGTTTTAGCGCACGGGACGAAGCACGAAGACCGGACCGGCGTCGGTACCATCTCGGCGTTTGGTTATCAAACTCGGTTCGATCTGCGTACGGGATTTCCGATCGTGACGACCAAGCGGGTGCCGTTTCGTTGGGTGGCGGAGGAGCTTTTCTGGTTCCTGAGCGGTTCGACCGATGAGGCCGATCTACGGGCCCGCGGCATTGATATCTGGCAGGAATGGGCGACCGCGGAACAGACAGCGAGGTTTGGCAGGGAAGAGGGCGACCTCGGGCCGGTGTATGGATATTTGTGGCGATCATTTGGCGGAGATTATCCCCGACAGAACGGCGTGGATCAGATCGCGAGGCTGGTCCGCGAGATCGAATCGAACCCGAACTCGCGGCGGCTGATCGTGACGGGCTGGAACCCGGAAACATGCGATGACGTCGCTTTGCCGCCGTGTCACACACTGTTCCAGTTCAAGATCGACGGCGGGAAAACGCTGCATTGCCAGCTATACCAGCGTTCGGCCGATGCCTTCTTGGGCGTGCCGTTCAATATCTCAAGCTACGCATTGATGACGCACCTCGTCGCCCACGTCTGCGGGCTTGAGGTCGGCGAGTTTATCCACACCTTCGGCGATCTGCACATTTATTCAAACCACCTCGAACAGGTCGAGGAACTGCTTTCGCGTGAACCGCTTGCGCTTCCGAAGCTTGAGATAGTAAATGCTGAAGGGCTTAAGGGCCTCGAAGGTTTGCTTAACTTTAAGTACGAGAATCTGAAACTCGCCGGCTACCAGTCGCACGGCAAGATCGCGGCACCGGTGGCGGTTTGAGCTATTGCCGGACGACCGAGTATTCGATCCGGCGGTTGTAGAACTTGCCGAGGTCGGTGTCGTTGGTCGTTTTCGGGCGTGAGGGGCCGTAACCCTTTGTTTGCAAAGCTTCGGGGCGGACGCCGAAAGTGACGAGGGCATCTTTCACGGCCTTTGCACGGTTCTCCGAGAGTGTTTGGTTCGAGGCGTCGCTGCCGACGCTATCGGTGTGGCCGCCGACCTCAAGCACCACCGTAGGCGGTAGCTTTTGAATAAATCCGGCACCTTTCTTAAGTGCCTCCATCCGCTTTGCCGGAATGTCGAACTTACCACTGTCAAAGTTGATTATAAGTATATTTAACGCGTCCTTGAGCTGATCTGCCGTAAACGGATCGGGCAAGGCATCCAATGCAGCGTTGTAACACCGTTCGGCCTTGTCCTCTTCGCCGAGCCCGATGCGCGAGCAATCTTCACCGGGCTTAACAGCCGCCTGGCGGCAACGAGCGACAACCTCTCGCTTGCTCGAATTAACGGTTCCGGGTTCGCATTCAAATGCGGGATGAACGATGGTTATCGTTCGGTCACCACCAGACCTCAGGTTTTGAAGCAGGCGTGACCCGTCGGGTTGTTCGACGCCCCAAAGCACGCCGTCAACGAAGATGTCCGAGCCGATCGGCGGATTGCGGACAACCGCATCGTAGTTGGTGCCCGCGTAGTTCCAAAGAAGTACCCCGGTCAGGACAACAACGGCAAACATGAACATCGCAAGCAGGCCTGCGGCAGCCCAAACCCATCCGGGAACGCCGCCCTGAGCTTTTGCAGCTGCCTGCTCTTCGGCGGCCACCTCGCCGGGGGTTGGCGGGACCTGCTCGTATTTTTGCCTTAGATCGTCGGGAAGCTGGAAGTACGGCGTCGTTTTGCCGTAGCCTTCGTCAGAACCTTTTCCGCCGCCAAAGTCTGTGTCGGGTACACGAACGTTCGCCTGTGTAGCGCCCCAATCGACCTCCTGAGCCTTGCGGGCGCCGGGATACATCGTCTTGCCATAGTCATCGTTATCGATGTCGATCGGCTTGATGTTTGCGACGGTCTTTCCCCATTCGTCGGCCGTTGGCTGTTTGGGATAGTTGTAGTTCGTCTTGTTCCAATCTTCCCCGCCACCACCGGACGCACCACTCCCGCCCGGCACCTTTATGTTAGGCACGGTCTCTGAAAAATCATCGGGCGGCGGGCCCGTTTTGTCGTTAGAATCGCTCACGGTCGGACGGCAAAGGTCAAACTTTGACTAGCCAGATTGTAACACAATATACGAAGAAGCTGCCGCTCACGCAAATCTATTTGAGGGTCGGCGGCTGGGCGTTCTTGGCTCGGATGGCAATGCCCTCATTTGCGAGCACAAGCAGGCGGCGATTATCGAAAGAGGTGGTGTTTACGGGAATGTATGAGAGAAGATAGCGATTTTTACGGAGCTCATCGCAGATGAATTTGGCGGCCTGCTGGGCTTCGTCAAGCGGGAAAGCGAGCCCGCCGGTACCCTCAGTAAGCTGGCTAATGACCGCTCCGGCTTTCGGTTTGCCGCCGCGGTAGGCTCCGCCCGTCCGGTCGGGCACCTGAAGTGCGTAAACCGTAATGTTCTGCGACTGGACCTCGGCGAACATTTCCTCAAACGAGATCTTGCTTCCTCGGTCGAGCCCGTCGCCGATTACGACCACGACGGTCTTCCGCGAGCCCGGCATCAGCGGAAGCAGGACCTCGCGGACGGTCGCGCTCATTGCGTCGAAGAGATTCGGGTTGCCCTGCTTGCGAAACGTCTTGACCGAGGCCTCAAGCTTCTCAGCACTATCGGTCCATTCCTGAATGATCTCCGGCTTTTCGTCATAGCCGACAACGAAAAGCTGGTCGCCATCGAAGATCTCGTAGGCGAATTCCATTACTGCCTTCTGCAGCTTTTCGATCTCGGCAGGAACAGTTTGCGAGTTATCGACCAGGAGGACGATCCTTGCCGGCGAGGGGTCGTAAGAAAAGTTACGGATCCGCTGTTCAACGCCGTTTTCGTAAAGGTAAAAGCCCTCGGCCGTTATCGGTTCCTTTTTGTCATCCGTTCGCCAAGCGGTTACGTTGACGATCACGCCCTCCAGATCTCCGCCGCGTACGCTATGACGCGATTGGCCGACGGCCAGGCTTGCGAGCAAAGCCGCAAGTGCCGTGATAAGCAGAGATCTTTTGGCGAATTTCATCGAGTCAATCCTTTGTCGGGCCGGTCGTGGCCACGCTTTCGCTTTTTGGCTTTGATGCAGTTTCGGTCCCGGAGGTTGATTCCGAAGCTGAACTTTTCTCGCCCGCCGGCTTTTCCGGGCCGCCCGACTTCTTAGAATAATCGGTAACGTACCAGCCTTCGCCCTTGAACTGAAACCCCGAGAGCGACCATTGCTTCTCAAGCGAGCCGCCACATGCCTCGCACGTTTTCAACGGCTCTTCGGTAACACTTTGTCGTTTTTCAATGTGCTGCCCACATTCGCGGCAGCGGTATTCGTATATCGGCATAAAGCTTTATTTCAACATTCCTATCGCTCAATTTAACATCGCGTTCGGGCATTGTTCACAATTCTTTACAACCGCGACGCATCTACTGGTATTCTAACTTCGAAACCGACAAGTGGGAAGCGGTTCGGCAATACGAACCGCTGTGCAAGGAGATAATGATGAAGCATTTATTTATGGGTTTTCTTTTGGTCATTGCGGCGACAGCGGCTGCTTTTGCCCAGGGTGTTCAGCCGAAGGTCGAGGCCGTTCCTACGGTTGAGCTCGACCGATATTTGGGCAAATGGTATGAGATCGCGAAGTATCCGAACAAATTTCAGAAGCAGTGTGTAGGCAATACGACGGCGACCTACTCGCGAAAGCAGAACGGCCGGCTTGAGGTGCTAAATGAGTGCCTGAAGAGCGACGGCACCATGGAGGCCGCGAAGGGCGAGGCGAAGATTGCCGACAAAAAAACGAACTCGAAGCTCAAGGTGAGATTCGCGCCCGGCTATCTTTCATTCTTGCCTTTCGTTTGGGCGAATTACTGGGTCATCGACCTGGCTCCCGATTATTCGTATGCCGTCATCGGCGAACCGAAACGAGATTATTTTTGGATACTCGCCCGCGAACCCGAAATGGACGATGCGACCTTTCAGCAGATTCTACGAAAGGCCGAGGCAATGGGCTTTAATCCCGGGAGAGTAGAAAGAACGCCGCAGAAGGTTGAAACCATCCCCGGCGGTGTTTTGAACAGACCGTAGTTTGAAAAAGCCTAGCTCGCGGCCGCTCCGGCCTCGCTTTCGTGGTCGGCAAGAAAGCGTTCGGCATCGATGGCGGCCATGCAGCCGGTTCCGGCGGCGGTGATCGCTTGCCGATAGTAAGAATCCTGGGCGTCGCCGCAAGCAAATACGCCCGGGATATTTGTTTTCATCGTCCGGCCCTCGGTCTTGAGATATCCGGTCTCGTCCATCTCGAGCACGCCCTTAAAAAGATCAGTATTCGGTTTATGGCCGATGGCGATAAAGACGCCCTGCGTCGCAAAGTCGTAGGTTTCGTTGGTCTCGCTGTGGAAGAGCTTGATCTTCTCGACTCCCGTTTCCTTGGTGCCAAAGATCTCTTTGACCTCGGTATTCCAGAGAACGTTGATCTTCTCGTGGTTGAGTACACGCTCGGCCATTATCTTCGAAGCCCGGAACTCGTCGCGGCGGTGAATGACCGTAACGTTCGAAGCAAACCTTGTCAGGAACATCGCCTCTTCCATCGCGGTATCGCCGCCGCCGACCACGACGATCGGCTTTCCGCGGAAAAAGAACCCATCGCAGGTCGCGCAGGCCGAGACGCCGTTGCCGCCAAAGCCATTTGGCACCGGATCTTCGCCCGGGATACCGAGCCACTTTGCCGAGGCTCCGGTCGCGATGATCAGCGATTCAGCCTCGATGACGGTCGTTATTTCCTCGGCCTCCTGACTGGCCTTTCCGGAAAGAGTGAACGGCCGCTTTGAGAAGTCGACGCTGTCGATCCAGACGTTGATGATCTCAGTCCCGAAGCGCTCGGCCTGTTTGCGAAATTCGTCCATCAGCGCCGGGCCCATGATGCCGTCGGCAAATCCGGGGTAGTTTTCCACGTCAGTGGTTATCGTCAATTGGCCGCCGGGCTGGGGCCCATCGATGACAAGTGGGTCAAGTTGAGCGCGTGAGGCGTAGATCGCCGCCGTAAGCCCTGCGGGTCCGGAGCCGAGAATGACGACCTTCTTGTGAATCCTGTTTGGTTCCATTTGTTTTATGTGTCGTGCCAAGTTCAATAATTATTTGATATAGGTTCGACCTTTATAGTATAACTATCGAGTATTTGGTTAGTCGAACGTAAGGGCCGCAACGTACCTTTGATCAATCCCGAGAATCGGGGTTCTTATTCCGTCCGGCGGCTTCGGCAAAGGCCGAATACATCCGTTCACTTTGCCCTAAGACACATGTTACCAACCAGTCAGCCCAAGTTTGAAGACAGGCGATTTGCACTTCGGATGGCACTTCGCTTGCCGGTCGTTGTTTCGGGGCGTACGGAGGACGGAGCTGCGTGGAGCGAGCCGACGGAAACGGATGACATTTCAACGCTCGGAGCTCTTTTTCAACTCAATCAGGATATCGAGAACGGCGACAGCTTGTATCTCCGCTCGCACAGGCCGGACGGAGTTCCGGTCGAGGTAAAAGCGAAGGTCGTAAGGGTCACTCCGGCGAGCTATGGGTCGAACCGCGTTGGCGTCTCGATCACAGAACACCAGGAAAGCTGGTTGCGGCTCTTCGTTGCATGGATCGCGGACGACAACGTTGCGGAAGGCGTCGGGGAATAGGTTAAGAATCGATCGGAAGCAAAGGTTCGGCAGGCGGAGAAGTGCCTGTCGTTAATATTTTATGAGCAACTATAATTCGATAAAAGTAGAGCACCGCGGCCACGTTGCCGTGCTGACAATCAACCGGCCGGAAAAGCTGAATTCGCTTTCAAGCGAGGTTCACGCGGAGGGCATTGCCGCTCTTGATGAGTTTCGCCGGGATGAAAACGTCCGCGTGGTCGTGATAACCGGAGCCGGCGAAAAGTCGTTTATCGCCGGTGCGGACATCAGCGAATTTGAGGGCAAGACGCCGGTAACGCAGCGAGCCGTCTTTTACGAACGCACGCTTTTCAACCAGATAGATCTTTTCCCGAAACCGGTTATCGCGATGATCAATGGTTTTTGCCTCGGCGGCGGAAATGAACTCGCTCTCGCCTGCGACCTTCGCGTAGCGAGCGAAAATGCAAAGTTTTCGCAGCCAGAGATCAACCTAGGCATTATGCCCGGCGGCGGCGGGACTCAGCGGCTCACCCGCCTTATCGGCGAGGGCCGTGCGATGGAGATCGTACTTACGGGCGATATGATCGACGCCGAAACAGCTCATCGCTTTGGGCTGGTCAATCACGTTTTTCCGCTCGCGGAACTCGAGGCGAAGACGATGGAACTCGCCGAAAAGATCGCGGCAAAGGCGCCGATCGCATTGCAGCTTTGCAAAGAAGCGGTCAAGTTTGCCTCGCGCTCGAACCTTGACGAAGGGCTGCGGCGAGAGGTCGACCTTTTCGCCATCGTTTTCTCGACCGAGGACAAGCAGGAAGGCGTCTCGGCGTTTCTCGAGAAACGAAAGCCGGAGTTCAAGGGAAAGTAGTTTTAGTGACGAGTGACGAGTGGATAGGGAATGGTGAATGGTGAATGGTGAATAGTGACGTTACTTTTACCATTTACTTCTTACAACTTTTGTCTCGTCTCTTTTCACTCTTTTCTTGTCACTGGTTATTGACCACCCACATCTTCCGACGCGACCCTGATCACTGGTCACTCGTCACTGTGTTGAATCGGTCATCGCGAATATTCCGTTCATCGCCACCCACATCTTCCGACTCGTCACTCGTCACTTTCCACTCGCCACTAACTATTGCTGCCCTTGACGCACCGCGGCAATTTCGGTAGATTCAGAATTTACCTTTCGGGGCAGAAATTTGGGGTCGTAGCTCAGCTGGGAGAGCGCATGAATGGCATTCATGAGGTCAGGGGTTCGATCCCCCTCGACTCCACCAAGATCGGTCGCGGACGTCTTCGGGCGTCCGCTTTTTGTTGCCGGGTGAAAGTTCATTGACCGGTGTTTTCATTTCTGATACATTCTTTGAGGAGTCTTCCTACGACCTTTCCACGTTACATCCCACTTTGAACCTTACTCGCCAAACGCTCTCGGATATTGTTCCGATAGTGTATTTGACGTCATAAGCTCGAACGGTGAGCTTTCCGTTCGTGTCCCGCGTTTCCTCAATACCATGAAAATCTTTTCGGCCTTACTATTTTGCTTCCTTACCATTTCGGGATCGGCTCAGGTGATACAGGATTTCGAGGACGCTTCCGTACCTCTCCGGACAAATGACTGCTACGCCTCGGCGTCCTTTTCGACCTCGACGACCAATGCAATTACGAACATTTCGGCCCGAAGTTCGCAACTGAGCAACCCGGCCAACCCGGCCATCTATCAGATTCCATTCATAGCTGTTGGAGCCGCCTCGGTACTCTCGTTCGACCATCGGCTGAGTGCGGCGAACGGTACTCGGAACCTGAGGGTAGAACTTTACAGCGCAGCCGATAACACCGCGAACTCGCTCAACAACCCTACCGAGATCTACAGCTTCGATTATTCTAATGCGGCAGTTCAGAACGCAAGTATCGCCTTGAACGTCACGGGCGTCTTCCGGATCCGATTTGTCGGAACCGGCAGCGGAGGCAATTCGCGCGTGATCCTTGACAACATACAGGTTTCGAATGCTTCGCGTTCGACGATAGGCACGGGCCAGGGCGTGGCATCGAGCCAATGCAATGCCCTGATCCCGGGTTCAACGCCGCCGACCGCCATTGACGACATTCTCTTTGCGTCTGGAATGACACCCGTTTCAGTTAACATTCTTGCCAACGACATCGCCGGAACGTCCGCGATCAATAGTTCGCGAGTCGATCTCGTGATCACTTCCTCGGCGGAGGAAGCTACGCTGTCCGTGCCTGAAGGGGATTTTGTCATTGCTGGCGGCGTGCTTACGTTCACGCCCGGCGCGGGTTTTACTACAACGTTCTCCATCACCTACACCGTAAAGGACGCTGCCGGGGCGACCTCAAACACCGGTACGGTCACGATAGCAACGCTAGGGCCAAGTTCTTCGCCGGTCGATGTTATTGGCCGTGTCGTTTACGATGATATGCGTTCGGCCGGAATGACGAATGTGGAGCTTGTCGACATTAAGACCGGCGAGACACGTGTTGCGATGACGAATCCGTTCGGCTATTTCCGCTTCGAAGGTGTGCAGATCGGGACGCACGTGCTAACGGCACGCCGCAAGGGATCCAGCCCGCAGTCCCTACTTGTCGATGTCACCGAGGAGATCAGCGATATTGTGCTTGTGTTGACACGCTAAGCGCGGTAGGTAATGATTCCAAAAGCCGGGCGGTGTCCAATGGCCGTCCGGCATTTCTTATCATGAAAGCAATATTACTCTTCGTTGCGGCGGCGATCCTTGTTACCGCAGCGTCCGCCGCCGTGCCGGCACAAAGCAAGCTCATTATCCTGGTCCGCCACGCGGAAAAAGACATTTCGGAAAACGCGGACCCGAACGATCCGCCGCTTAACGCAGCCGGTCTTGAGCGTGCGCAGCGCTTCACACGCGTGATCGGCAAATACCGTCCGGGCGCATTCTACTCGACCGACTACAAGCGGACACGCGACACGGTCTCGCCGCTCGCAGCGAAACGAGAAAAGCAGGTCGAGCTTTACGACCCGCGGAAGCCGAACGAGCTGATCGAAAAGATCCTTGCGGGCAAGACGAAACGTGTCGTCATCGCCGGGCACTCGAACACGATCCCCGGCCTTGCCAATGCGATCACGAAAAAAGCGGTCTTCCGCAATCTGGACGAAAGCGAATACACTGTGATCTGGCTTATCCGCTTGAAGAACGGCAAGGTCACAAAGGTCGTACTACTCGACTACTAAAGCTCACGATCGCTCTCCTTACTCTTGATAAAGGAAATAGGATGAAACTACTCATTACCGCACTTATCGCCGTCGCGATAGTCACCGGCACTGCGGCCGCGCAAACCGAGCAACCGAATGAGGTCTTTTGGAAAAACCTTGAACAACTTTGCGGGAAAGCATACGCCGGAACTGTCGTGACCGACACGACCGGCAGCGAGATGTTCAAGGACAAAGCGATGGTGATGCACGTCCGCTCCTGCCAAAAGGACCGCATCCGCATTCCGTTCGTTGTCGGCGACGACCTTTCACGAACATGGGTGCTCACGCGAAATAAAGGCCGCATCCTGCTCAAGCACGACCATCGCCACAAGGACGGAAAACCTGACGAGGTGACGATGTACGGCGGGTGGACGACGAACGTCGGGATGACGACGCGGCAGATGTTTCCGGCCGACGACGAGACGGTAAAGGTCATCGCCGCGGCCGCGACGAATGTTTGGTGGATCGATCTGGTACCGGGCGAATCCTATACTTACAATCTTCGGCGGGTCGGCACGGACCGGCTGTTTAGCGTAAAGTTCGACCTGACAAAGCCCATTGAGGCACCGCCGGCCCCATGGGGTTGGAAAGATTGATCCGGCTAACATCTCTTAAAACCGAAAGCCTCGTGTCGACGTTCAGGTCAATACGAGGCTCTTTTTAGCTTCGTAAGCTACTACTGCTTTTCTTTCTTTGCGAAGTAGCCCTTTCGGTGGGTCAGTTCGACCTTCTGCTTTTGAAGCTCAGGGTTGACGATCTTGACCTCGATAGTGCGGTAGGAGCCATCAAGCCGAGTGTCCGTCGGCTCATAGGCGACCAGATACTGCGACCGCATCTCTTCCTGGATCTGTGCAAACGCTTCGCGAAGCTCGCGCTCATCGCGGGGGAAATACGCACGGCCGCCGGTCCGCTCGGAAACACGGCGGAGCGAGCCCTTATCCACGCCGTCGTAGAAATTATCGCCGATCCCGATCGAGTAGATGACCGCTTCCGAACGCTGAGCAGCCTGAACGGCATCGTCAAGCTTCTTCTGCCCGAATGTATTCACACCATCCGAAAGAAGGATGATCGCCCGGCGTGTCCGCTCGGGAGCGGGCCCAAGGATCTCTTCAGATGTGACCCATACGGAATCCCAGATCGCCGTCGACCCCTGCACCTGTTGGTTGCGGCCGGATATCGGCGGCGTGCCGGGAATTCGAGCCGCAACGCGGCCGCCGATATAGCCCGCCGGAGGCGTAAAACGAATATTCTCGATAGCCCTTCGGACGCGGGTCATATTGCTCGTCATTCCTTGCTCGAGCGTTGATTCGCCGGTAAAGCTGATCACGGCAACTTCGTCCTTAACCGGGCGGATCACCGAATCGAGAAACGACGTAGCGGCAAGCTTCAGTTCAGGGAGCGTCCGCTCCTGCGAGATGCTGACGTCAATAAGAATCGCGAGGCTGAGCGGAAGATCTATCTGCTTTGAAAAGCCGGCAATGTCCTGCAACTGGCCGTTCTCAAATATCTGAATGTCTTCCGGCCGGAGCGTGAGAACAAGCCGGCGGTTGCGGTCCTGTGCGGTGAAAAGCACATTGACCGTCTCAACGTTGATGCGGAGCGGTTCATCCTCGTCCTCGATCGGCGGCGGGGTTGGCGATGGCACTACCTGCGCCGATGCCTGCCCGAGAAGAACACACCCGAAGAGCAGCACGAACAACGTGCCGAAGATCAGGTTCGATCGAAAAGACTTGAATGAAAAACTGCTCATTAAATATCACCTCAGGTTGTCGCGGATGGCACGATAGCTAGACTTGGTACGTATCTTATAGTCCTTCGTCTTTGCCCGGTCACGGAAACGGACCTCAATATTGCGCTCGCGGCCGTCGTAGTTCTGATTTGCCGGGCGATAGGTCAGGATATACTGACCACGAAGTTCTTCCGAAATACGCTTAAATGCCCGCTCGAGCTCCAGCATATTTCCCGTGAAGAACGCCTGCCCGCCCGTTTTCTCGCAAAGCTCGACGAGGTTCTTGTCTCCCGCGTCTTTGATCTGTCCGGCCTCAACGCCCGGAACTGTTCCAAGAAAACCTGCCTTTGTAGAGATGGCAAAAATGGTCGTCTCGGTTCGCTGGGCAATGTCGATCGCATCGGCGAGAACGGCTCGGCTGAAGGTGTCGTCGCCGTCCGAGATGATGACAATGACGCGGCGTCCGGGAGCACTGCGGAGCTTTTGATCGGAAAATTCCCAAACAGCATCGTAAAGAGCGGTCTGCGAGCCCGTTTTCTTGATCTTCTCGACCGAACGATCAAGGAGGTCGAGCTTATCGGTAAAGTCCTGATGCAGCGTTATCTCGTTATCAAAGGTCATGAACGCCGCTTGATCCTTGCGGAGCCGTGTGACCGTATAGAGGAAATTCTTTGCCGCTTCCTTTGAAAACGTGAGCTTACCGGCGGTCGAAGGCGACGTGTCCATCAAAACGCCGACGAAGACCGGCGGATTGGTCCGTTCATCGCTGAAAAACGTGACCTCTTGCTCAACACCGTCCTCAAGCACGATAAAGTCGCCCTTGGTGAGACCCGAAACCAGCTCGTTCTTCTTCCGCGTTACCGTTACCGGCAGACGAACCTCGAAGATCTTTACCGCGTCCGGATCATCGGGCGGCGGGGTCGGCGAAGGGTTCTGGGCCATGGACGTTGCGGCCAGAAACACAGCGATTAACGAAAACGCAAAAAAGGAGATCGCGAACCTTTTCATAATTACAGTCTCAAATCTCAAGATATGATGATGCCGTAGGTGACGTATTTGTTGCCCTTAGGTAAACTCCAGTATAGCAAAACGAGCATCGGCAGGGCATTTCATCTAGTATTAGATTGGAAGCGGACGGGAAGTCCGCGCTTATATTTCAAGAGCAATGGACCTAAACATCTTTCGTGAATACGACATCCGCGGCCGGGTCGGCCCGCAACTGAATGAAGAGACCGTCGCCACCATCTCACGGGCACTCGGAACCTTTTTTGCCGCAAACGGGGCAAAGCGGATCGCCGTCGGTTACGACGCCCGCGAGAGTTCGCCCATTTTTGCGGAGATAATGTACCGAGCGCTGAACGCCTCGGGTTGCGACGTCGTCAGTATCGGCATGGTGCCGACGCCGGTGCTCTACCACACCGTTTACACAGCGGATGTTGACGGCGGCGTGATGATCACGGGCTCGCACAATCCGGCCGACCACAATGGCTTCAAGATCTGCCTTGGCAAGGGAACGCTCTTTGGCGAGCAGATCCGCGAGATACGGGACATCGCGTTAGCTGCGGACTTTGCCGAAGGCGTTGGAACCGTTGAAGAACGCAATGTCCTCAATGCATATTGCCTTGACGTCGTCTCAAACGTAAAGATGGGCGATCGGCGGCTCAAGGTCGTTGTCGATGCCGGAAACGGTATGGGCGGCGTGACCGCGGTGCCCGTCTATCAGGTGCTCGGTGTCGATCTGATCGAGCTTTTCACAAAGCCGGATTCGACGTTCCCGAACCATCATCCGGACCCAACGGTCGAGGAAAATCTGGAGCACCTTATCCACGCAGTTACGGAATTTGAGGCGGATCTTGGCATCGCTTTTGACGGCGACGGCGACCGCATCGGCGTTGTTGATGAAAAGGGCCGGATCATCTGGGGCGACGAGTTGATGGTCCTCTTTGCTCGGGCGGTGCTTCGCGAACGGCCCGGTGCGACGATCATCGGCGAGGTAAAGTGCTCACAAAGGCTCTACGACGACATTGAAAAGCACGGCGGTCGCAAGATAATGTGGAAGGCCGGCCATTCGCTGATCAAGGCAAAAATGAAAGAGACGGAAGCCGCCCTTGCCGGCGAGATGAGCGGCCACATTTTCTTCGCCGATCGCTATTTTGGTTTCGATGACGCAACTTATGCGGGTGCTCGGGTGCTCGAGATACTTTCGAAAACCTCCGAACCGTTCTCGAGTTTGCTGGCCGATCTACCCGAAACACATTCAACGCCCGAACTCAGGGTTGATTGCCCTGACGAAACGAAGTTCAAGGTCGTCGAACGGGTCTCGGATGCGTTCGCTCGTACCCACGAAGTAATTACAATTGACGGGGCAAGAATTTTGTTTGAGCACGGATGGGGCCTTGTTCGAGCCTCAAATACGCAGCCGATGCTTGTTTTGCGGTTTGAGGCAAATACGGAAGATCATCTTGACGAGATCCGCGATGAGGTCGAGGCGAAGGTCGCCGCACTTATCGCAGCGACCTCCGCTTAATGCTTTTAAGGGAATATGCCGAGTTCGGCGTAGCTGACGGCGATCTTATCAATGGCGTTTACAAATGCGGCGGTGCGAAGATCGGTTATTTCGTACTGGATGGCCGTTTCGCGAAGCTGGTGATAAGCCGTGATCATCGTCTCCTCAAGTCCCGAATAGACGAGGTCGGCCTCATCGGCGCCGCGGGAAGCCATGCTTTTTTCCTCAACGCTCAGTGTGTGGCCGGTTTCTTTTTCGACCAATGAAAGAATTCGGTCAAAGGCTCCCTGCTCAAATCGCTTTTCGATCCTGCCGAACCGGACACGCGAGAGATTCTTCAGCCATTCAAAATAAGAGACCGTAACGCCGCCGGCATTGATGTAAACGTCCGGGACGACGAGGATACCCTTTTGATGAAGGATCGGTTCGGCATCAGATGTGATCGGGCCGTTCGCCGCCTCAACGATGATCTTAGCCTTGATATTGCCGGCGTTTGCCGAGGTTATCTGGTTCTCGAGAGCGGCCGGGATCAGAATGTCGCATTCGACCTCAAGCCCGGCTTCGCGTGTGGGCAGGTTGGCTGCACCCGGAAAATTCACTATCGAACCGGTCTCTTTCCGATGGGCGATCAACTTCGCAAGATCGATTCCGTCCGGTTTGTGGATAGCTCCGTCGTATTCGGCGACTCCGACAAGGATCGCACCGCCCTCGGTGAAGAACTTGGCCGCGTGGTAGCCGACATTTCCAAGGCCTTGAACGACCACTTTCTTTCCCTCGATCCCGCGGGTGAGCCCGAGTTCTTTCATTTGCTCGGCGCTATCACAGATCTCACGCGTTCCGTAATAGACGCCTAGTCCGGTCGCTTCCGTGCGGCCGCGGATGCCGCCCTGCCCGACCGATTTTCCGGTGACGCAGCCAAGCGCGTCGATCTGTTCCGGGTGAAAGGCCTGATAAGTGTCCGCGATCCAAGCCATTTCGCGGGCACCCGTTCCGTAGTCAGGAGCCGGCACATCGAGTGCCGGGCCGATGAAGTTCTTTTTGATGAGCTCGGCCGTGTAGCGGCGCGTTATCCGCTGGAGCTGATCGGCGTCGAAGTTTTTTGCATTGATCTTGACAGCACCTTTCGCCCCCCCGAATGGCACATCAACGATGGCGCATTTATAGGTCATCAGCGTCGCGAGCGCCACCACTTCTTCTTCATTTGCGTCATCCGAATAGCGAATGCCGCCCTTGACCGGAAGCTTATGGTGGCTATGCTGTGCCCGCCACGCCTCGATCACCTGATAGCCGTCCGCAGTGCGAATGGGGAACTTGAATGAATAGACGCTGTTACAAGTTCTGATCTGCTCGAGCAGACCCTTTGGATGGTGGGTCAGTGCCGCGGCCTTGTCAAAATAATGATCTACACTCGAAAGAAAACTCTTTCCCTGATCTGAACTCATCGCAATTTCTCCTTTTCCGAGAACGGTTTAGGAAACGTATTTAAGCACAGCTTTATTGATAAGGCGAATATGAGTCGGTAATTGATAAGAAAATGTTGCCGTTTCCGCGTTGAGAAACTGGGTGACGAAGTTTCGTCCGATCTTGTCTTTATAGGAGTGCATTTATGTTCTCAATTTTTGTTCGCGCAATTGTTTTGGCAGTGGTCTTGGTTTGCGTACAGTCGGCGTTCGGGCAGCGGTCGGCGGTCGCGGGTTATTGGAAGAACGGCAGTGTCGGCTCGGTTCAATACAAGGATCGGGTTACGGGCTCGACCAAGCCCGGCCGCGGCAGCCTTTTCACCTACAAATTCAACCCTAACGGAACCTACGAATTCATCGGCTATATGGAGACGACGATGTACAACTGTACAACGACGCTCTTTAACCAGATTTCCGGCCGATATACAGTAACCGGCAACCAGATCGAACTCGCGCCGACAAAGGACCTCTGGAAAAACACCAACTCGTGTGCGGCAAGCGGCAACCGCCAACAGACAAAAACACCGACGCGGAAGTCATTTGAATTTCGCATTTCGGAGGACGAATACGGCAAGGAGCAGATGTGTCTTTCGGACGGTCAGGGCGAAACCTGCTATCGTCGCGAAACGGAGTAACCGGGCGATCAGCTTTCTTTGCAGGTTGGCGATCTTGGGGTAGTATTTTGGAGAATCGAATTTCGATCTTTACCCCATGATCGCTCAATGAAAAAGATAAACTATATCCTCGCAACTATCGGTCTGCTCGCGGCCGCTGGTGCCGCCATTGGCCAGTCGAAGCCCGCATACACCTATGCGTCCCAAAAGGCCTTTATCCCGGCCGAACTTGGCAAGGTCTATTTGGGCATGCCGCTTAAAGACTTCGCTAAAGCGATCGATCTCGCGAAGGCGGAGTCGGACTATCGCTACAGCTATCTCGAGTTGGTGATCCCCTTTGCCAAAGGCAGCGTCACGGGCCTCCGCGTACGGGTCCATGGGCTGACGCCCGAGCAGCTTGAGGCGATCCATACGGAAGAAACGGTCAAAAAGAAAGGGGAAAACGGGGACGAATACGAGGCAACCGTAAAGCGGCTAAAGATCTCTGATATTCCGGCGGAGGCGGTCGTTTACTCAATGTATATCTCGTTCGATAAGGCCTTTGACCTCAGGAAATGGGCCGAGAAAACCTACGGCAAGGGCGAGATCCGGGCAAAGGACGACGAGTACTATTTTTACGATCAGCAATGGGCCAAACGTTCCGGCGACGGGCT
Organism: Acidobacteriota bacterium; assembly: GCA_016716435.1. Lineage (NCBI taxonomy): Bacteria > Pseudomonadati > Acidobacteriota > Acidobacteriota bacterium. The sequence goes on from JADJWI010000007.1 coordinate 105,516, forward strand.
CGGCTGGCTTATCCGGGCATTCTACGAAGGCGAAGGCCGAACCCTGCAACTCCTCGGCCGCGTCCCCGGCACCGAATGGGACCCCGAGGCGTAGCCGTCAAAAAACTTCGAAAGCAAAATAAATGCCATTCTGCGGAGCGATCATGCAGACGTTTCAGTCAGATGGCCTTTTCCATTGCGGAAAAACTGAAACACCTTCCACCCAAGAACGGACAAAGCGAATAGGCCGAAGATCACCCATCCGAGGCTTGTGAGAAAGTCGGCGGTTGCCTGAATACGGTCGGCGAAATACATCCCCAAAAGGACATAAAGGAACACCCAAAGTGTTTCGCCCAATGCTCCGACAGTGGTGAACCAGATCCACGAATAACGGGTGGAGCCGCTTATCAGATTGAGCCAGGGCCCTATCGGTGTGATCAGCCAGCGGCTGAAAAATATCGCGCTGATTCCCCACCGGTCCTGAAACCGCTCGGCCCTGGCCAGGATCTTTTCGCCTCCGAACCGCAGTGTTATCTTTTCGATCACGGTTCGCCCGCCGAAATGTCCAACGAAATAGCCGATCTGATCGCCCGCAATGGCACCGGAGCTCCCGACGAGCATTGCTTGCCAGAATTCCAGTTCGCCTTGTTGGACAAGTGCACCGACAACGAGCATCAGCAATTTGACCGGCATTGGTATGCCGAAGGACGACGCTCCAAGAATAATGAAGCACACCGGAAGTCCATACAACACGAACCATGCGAGGAGTTGGTCGGTCACCGGCCATCTCCAGGTGGAGGTGGGGTTTTCGAGCGAAAATCCCCGATCGCCTTTTCAAGGTCGGCCTTGAGCTCGTCGAATGGGCGGCCCTCATCACTGGCGATCTTGCTGAGCGGCCGCGGGTCGAGAGCCTCAGGCGGAAGGCCGATCGCGCGGTTGAGGACGGGAAGCGGGACGTCATACGAGTTTGCGACAAATCCGACCCGCATCCAGCCGCTGATCGGATCGTCGCGATGTTCGCTCCAGAAGGCCGCACGTTGATAAGTGCGATAGGCGTAGAAAGTCGTGAACGCTGCGGCAAAAACGAACGCCGCCAGCACAAGCCACTGCCAGCGGCGTAAATGTTTTAGTCTTTGTAAGAAACGCCCGATCATTGGAATGATCTCGAAAGCTCGCACGCTGCCGCTCAGCTCTCGTTGACCTTTAGAACTGCTAGGAAGGCCTCTTGCGGGATCTCAACTCGGCCGACTTTTTTCATTCGCTTTTTGCCTTCTTTTTGCTTTTCGAGCAGCTTGCGTTTGCGCGAGATGTCGCCGCCGTAGCATTTGGCGATGACGTTTTTGCCCATGGCTTTTACGGTCTCGCGGGCGATCACCTTGTTGCCGATGGCGGCTTGGATCGCGACCTCAAACATCTGCCTCGGGATTAGTTCCTTCATCTTCGACGCCAGCAGGCGGCCTTTCGCGGCGGCGGTTTCCGTGTGAAGAATTACGGAAAGGGCATCGACCGGTTCGCCCGAGACCAGAATGTCGAGCTTCACCAGCTTCGATTCCTGATAGCCGGACAGATGGTAATCGAGCGACGCGTAGCCCTTTGAGACTGACTTCAAACGGTCGTAAAAATCAAGCACGATCTCATTGAGCGGAAGCTCATAAACGAGCATCACGCGGTTGGACGTTACGTATTCAAACTTGATCTGGATGCCGCGTTTTTCGTCGAGCAGCGGGAGAATGCCGCCGAGAAATTCGTCGTTCGTCAGGATCGTCGCCTCGATGAACGGTTCTTCGATCTTCGAAATGCGGCCCGTTTCGGGCATCTTCGCGGGCGAATCGATCTCGGCGACCGCGCCGTCGGTCGTCGTCACGCGGTAGCGTACGCCCGGAGCCGTAGTGATCAGATCGAGGTTGAACTCACGCTCGAGCCGCTCCTGGATGATCTCCATGTGCAGCAGGCCGAGAAATCCGCACCGAAAGCCAAAGCCGAGTGCGGTCGAAGATTCGGGCTCGAAGAAGAACGAGGCGTCGTTGAGCCGGAGCTTCTCCATTGCATCGCGGAGGTCTTCGTACTGGACGGAATCCGTCGGGTAAAGCCCGGCAAAGACCATCGGCTTTACTTCCTGAAACCCCGGAAACGGCGTATCGACCGGGCGTGCGGATTCGGTTATCGTATCGCCGATCTGTACGTCCGCGACCGTTTTGATCGATGCCGTAAGGAAGCCAACCTCGCCGGGTCCGAGCTCGCCGATCGGCGTCGCTTTCGGCCGGTTTACACCGACCATCTCGACCAAATACTCGCGGCCGGTATTGAAAAACTTGATCTTCGTCCCCTTCTTTATCGTCCCGTCAATTATGCGAAAAAGCACGATAACGCCTCGATAGCTGTCGTACCAGCTATCGAAGATCAGTGCCTTGAGCGGTGCGTTTCGGTCGCCTTTCGGAGGCGGGATCTTCGCAATTATTGCCTCTAGAACCTCGTCGACCCCGACGCCTGTTTTTGCTGAGGTAAGAACAGCCTCGCTTGCATCGAGCCCGATAATGTTCTCGATCTGTTCCTTTATGCGGTCGGGTTCGGCCGAGGGCAGATCGATCTTGTTGAGTACGGGGATAAGCTCAAGATCGTTCTGGATCGCGAGGTACGTGTTCGCCAGCGTTTGAGCCTCGACGCCCTGCGAGGCATCGACGACCAGCAGAGCGCCTTCGCAGGCCGAAAGCGACCGCGAAACCTCATACGAGAAGTCAACGTGGCCCGGCGTGTCGATCAGGTTGAGCAAATACTGCTTACCGTCGCGAGCCGTGTAATCGAGCCGGACGGCGTGGGCCTTGATGGTGATGCCGCGCTCCCGCTCGAGGTCCATGTCGTCGAGAAGTTGCGCCTCCATATCACGCTCGGAAACCGCACCGGTCAACTGCAAAATGCGGTCGGCCAAGGTCGATTTGCCGTGGTCGATGTGGGCGATTATCGAGAAATTTCTTATAGAGCCGAGTTCCATATAAAACCGAAACGAAAAGTGTATCAAATGGCAAAACCGGGTGCATTCCGATTACGCCGATAGCACGTAAAAACTGCAAATATTCCTGCCGGCCGCAAAAAATTCCGTTGTGCTAACTTTATGTTTTTGTTATACTTAAAAGTCCCTGATATCAAAGGCTATTTATTGATCGCGTTTACAGCGATAAGGAGTTACATATGAGAAACGAATACGATAGGGAAGAGGCGAACGTCAGCACAAAATTGACTTATTTGCTTATTGGCGGCGGCATCGGGGCGATAATTGCTCTGCTTTTTGCTCCGAAGACGGGTGTTGAACTCCGCGGAGACATCGCCGATGTGACCCGTAAGGGCCTCGACAAGGGCCGCGAGGCGGCGCACCACCTTCAGGAAACCGCCGAGGAGTATTACGAGGTTTCGCGCGAGAAAGCGGGCGAATTTCTCCATACAGCACAGGAAAAGGCTGAGGATGTAGCCGAAAAGGCACGCGCGGCAGCGGCCCGTACGGCAAATCCGTTCTCCGCGGCGGTTGAAGCAGGCAAAGAAGCCTACATCGCCGAAAAGCGGAAGACCGAAGCAAAGGCGATCGCAGAAGGCCGTCCGAGCTATCCGGTAAAGGACGGAGAGAAAAGCTAAACAGGTTCTATGAATGTAAATGAACCGCAATTTTGGATGATGGTCGCCTCGATCATCATAGCGGTCTGTTTTATTGTGATGGCGGTCTCAACGATCGCCATCGCCTTGATCGTTCGAAAGGTGATCGCCACCGTTAACCGGATCGAGGAACGGGTCGAACCGCTCATCGCGAAGGTCAACACAATGAGCGACCAGGGGAAGGTAATGTCCGTCCACCTGACCGAGGTTTCGGAAAATCTTTCGACGGCTACTAAATACCTCGCCGAGTCAACTGAACTCATCAAGGATGAGGTTTCCGACCTTAAGCAACTCGTTGGCTCAACGGCGATCGTCGCTCGCGACAAGGTGGAATTGGTCAGCCAGACCATCGACCGGACGCAGCGGCAGGTCACCGATACGACCGATTTCGTGCAGGCAAAGATAGTTGAGCCGGCAAGGGAGTTAGCGGCCGTAATGGCGGGCGTCCGCAAGGCGCTTGAGGTGCTTTTCGCACCGGCCCCAAAACGCATCGACCGGGTTTATGTCGAAGAGGATATGTTCATCGGCTGATCCGGTACGGCGGGTTTTATAAGGGCACGGGGAAGCTTAAGGGTTCTCCCGTGTCTTTGCATTTTGGCCGCGGCAGTTCGGTTGCGGTCCGCAGATAATCTGAACAAAGGGACGGAAGTTATCGTAAAGTAGAGGCGAGGATGCCTAAAAAATTTGATACAAATCCGCTCGATCCGGACTTTCCGGAAAAGGCAAAAGCTGCTGCGACCGCAGACGTCGGCGGCTACACGGCTCCGCAAAGCCCGTACAAGACGGCCGAATTTCCGACAGCTCCGGCTAGCGTTACGGAGGATGAGACGCGCCGATTTGGTGAGGCCGAGTTCAACGCCTATTCATTTCAGGGCGGCGCCGCACCCGCGGCCGTTTATTCGGCTCCGGCGATGGACCTCAATCGTGCATCAAGCCGGAAGGAAGAGCGAACCGGGCTTCCCGAAAAATGGCTTATCGGTTTGCCTTATGTGCCGTTTTCGGTCGGACTGATCGCCGGGCTGATCTTGCTTTTAGTGATCCCGAAAGAAGAGACGAAGGTTCGGTTCCATGCCGCACAGGGCCTGGCGGCGCATGTCGGTATGTTGATCGTTACGACCATTCTCGGTTTTATCGAGAATGTAACTGATCTTGCCGCCATCGGCAGTTTTGTCTTCACGATCGTTACGACGATCATGCTGATCATCTTCGCCGCCCGTGCCTGGACCGGGAAGCCGGTGCACATCGAATCGGTGGACGACCTGACCAACTGGCTTGAGGAAAAGATCGGGCCGCTCAAAACGTAAACTATGTACTGCGAACGGTGCGGGAAAAAGATCGACAACAGCCTGAATTTCTGTAATGGCTGCGGGGCTCAATTGCGCAAAGAGAAAGAGAAGGACGAAGAGAAATCGATCTTTAGCGGACTCCTATCAGCGCTGATCGCCATCGCGGTCGTCGGTTTTGGAGTGCTTGTCGGCTTTACGGCGATCCTGTTGGATAAGGTCGATAAAACCGAAGCCGTTTTCGCGTTCGTACTCGCCTATCTCGCAACTCTCTTCGCCGTTCTCTTTATGGTCGGGCGTCAGCTCGCGAAGGTGATCGACCGAAAGATCGGTTCGGAACCACGGATCAAGGCTCATACGCTCGACGACCCGCAGCCGCTTGTTCAGCTTCCGCCTAAGTCCACTAACCCGCTCGAGGAGTTTAACCGCCCCGCCAGCGTTACCGAGCACACAACCAGAACGCTCGATGAAGTTCCGGTCGAACGCCGCTAGTCCTGGGGCCCGAAAACCTCTTTCAGAACCTCCGAATATTCAAGTATCGCCTGCTCGCCGTCGCCCGAGTAGATCGAACCGTGCATCGAAGCGATCGTCCGCGGCTTTAGGTCCGCGACACGTTTAAGTGTTGCTTCGGTTTTAGGCGTGTAGGGCAAGTAATCGGCAAGCGGGCTAGCCTGCATCTCGAGCATCGACTGCCTGACGCGGTCGATAACGCTGTCCGAGGTCAGAGCCGGAACGTCGCCGTTCTGGTGCAGAACATCCGAAGCGAAGAGTACGCCGGACGTCGTCTCAAAAAGCAACCCGGCCTCCCAATTGTGAGGAACGTGCGGCGTCGAAATGAACCGGAACGTGTGCGAGCCCGTAGAGAATTCTTCGCCGTCGATCATCCCCTTCGCCGGGTTCACATGCGAGAAATCATCCACGCTGACCATTTTCCCGACCATGCTGCAGACGGCCGTCGCCTGCGGTGCGATCGCCTGCCATTCGTTGAGCGAACCGCATTCATCGGCCTCAAAATGGCTGAATCCGATCCATCGAAGCTTTGCCGGATCGATCAGCGAAGCGACCGCTTCACGGACAAGCGGGAACAAAGCCCGCATTCCGGTGTGAAAGAGAAGCGGTTCCTCATCGCGGACAAGGAACTGGCTGAAACCGAGGTTCGCCTCGGGAATGAAGGTGTTGATGCGAAATATATCTGGTGCGATCTCTGTGATGCTGGTCATGCGTCCTCCGTAGCGTGCGGGAGCATATCATCTTTTAACGCGAAACCGCAGTTGTGAAAATGTCAAACTGCGGCCTCGGGTTCGAGGTCGGGCGGCGTACGGCCCTCGCTTCTGAGTTTCACGAACGCTGTTATCACAAGAAAGATCGCAAGCCCGATAAGGACAAGCGACGCGATGCCGTTTATTAGCTTGATGTCGAAACCGGTCGAGGCCTGGAAGTTTCCGATGACGAGCATGGCGAGTGCCCATAGCGTTATAGCGAGCACAAAAAGCATCGGCAGCAAGGTGAACGCGATCCGCTTGCGTGCTTTGTAGAGCCACGCGGTTATCGAGAGCAGGGTTAGAGCCGCCAGGAGCTGGTTCGACGCTCCGAAAAGCGTCCAAAACTCCACCCACGAGCCCGGCTTTGCGTAGAAAAGAAGAACGAAGGGAAGCGCGACCGTCGCGAGCGTGCCGATAACGGCACCGAGCCGGCCGGGAATGCCGATCAATTCCTGCACCAAATATCGCCCAAGCCGCATACCGACATCGAGCGTATCGAAGACGAAGGTCGAGAACGCCATCGCCCCGAATGTGATGGCGAAAGGCAGATTCTCCTTGCCGATCAGCAGCGACAGGAACTCGCCAATGCCGTTGCCGTAGATCTTCCCGGCGGCGAATGCCTTGCCGTCCGGCCCGTAGAGCAGTTCATTCCCGGCGATCATCACAACGACCAGTGCCATGAAAGCAACGAAGCCCTCGGCGAGCATTGCCCCGTAACCGATCGGCCGGGCGTGCGATTCCTTATCGAGCTGTTTTGAGGTCGTCCCCGAGCAGACCAGGCCGTGGAAGCCCGAGCAGGCACCGCAGGCGATGGTGACAAAGAGAAACGGGAAGAGCATTCCGGTCATGCCGCCGACGTCGAACGACTTGAATGCCGGTTGCTGGATCGTGTAACCGCCGAAAAAGATGCCAATGATGCCGAGTGCGATCGCCGAGTAAAGTACAAACCCGCCGAGATAACCACGCGGCTGGAGCAACGCCCAGACCGGCACAAGCGACGCGGCGATGCAATAAAGTAGAATGATCATCCCCCACGTCTGATGGCCAAAGGCGAAGACGTTCGAAAACATCGTCCCGAGATAGGCAACGCCGAACGTTGCCGGGACGAAGATAATGGTCGCGAGCCAGAGCGGCGGCTTGAGATAGCGTTCGACCAAGCCGAGAAGGATCGAGAGGCAAAGATAAGCGACCGAAGCGAATGCAACGGCTCCGCCGGGATTGAACGCGGTAGAGCCCGCAAGCGCTTCGTCTCCGGAGACGAATGTGCCGGCCGTGATGTCCGTGAAAGCGACGATAACGTAAACGAGTGCGAGCCAGATAAACAACATCATCGCCCGGCCTGCGGCTCCGCCAAGATTGTCGCGAGTGATCTCCGCAATGCTACCGGCGCCGTGTCGAACTGAGGAAGTTAGTGCCGAAAAATCGTGAACGGCACCGATCAGCACAACGCCGAACGCGATCCAGATCAGACACGGCAGCCAGCCGAACGCCATCCCGGCGATGATCGGACCGGCTATCGGGCCAGCGGCGGCGATGGCGGAAAAATGCTGGCCGAAAAGGTAGAACGGCGAAATAGGCACGAAGTCCTGCCCGTCCTCAAGCCGGTTGGCCGGCGTTACGCGGGCATCATCGAGCACGAACTGCCGGGCGATCCAGCGGCCGTAGCCGAAATAACCGAACACAAGCCAGGCGATGAAAACGACAGCAATGAGGGTGAGCATAGGCTTTCGCGAGCCGCCAGTTGGTGCGTGAGGCTTCGATTGAATCTACACGAGGCTGCGGCGTTAATTCAAGCTCGGCGAATCTTGACAAGTAAGTCATGTTTCGATACTGTTCAACCTGACAATTTTGCAAGGGGAGTAGATTGCCCTCAAGTGGTCCTTCAGGTCGTCAATACGAGCAGAAATGCTCCGGCCCGAAGGCAAAGTATCAAGACCTTGCGCGACGTCACACGTTTGATGTCCGCGTGAGGTTTTTTCTTTGCGGATGTATATTCGAATCTGGTTATTGTGGATCACGTATGAGTCTATTTCCTATCGCTGAGTACTGGTGGTTTTATCTTGCATTCACCGGTTTTGTTCTTTTGATGCTTGCTCTCGACCTCGGTGTTTTTCACCGAAAGGAGCATGAGGTCTCTTTCAAAGAGGCGTCGGCTTGGAGTGTTGTCTGGATCTCGCTGGCACTTTTCTTTAATTTTCTTCTCTATCGCTACACTCTCTGGAAGTTTCCACAGGACGAGCGGCTGATGGCGATCCCGGGCTTCGTTCCGGACCTTGCCGCTTGGAACGTCTCGCTCGAATTTCTTACCGGGTACATCATCGAGAAATCGCTTTCGGTCGATAACATCTTCGTTTTCGTCATCGTCTTTGCGTTTTTTGCCGTCCCGCTGAAGTATCAGCACCGTGTACTTTTCTATGGCATCATCGGAGCGCTTGTGTTCCGGGCGATCTTCATCGGTGCCGGTTCGTGGCTGATGCAGTTCCACTGGATCATCTACATCTTCGGCGGTTTTCTTATCCTCACCGGAGTGAAGATGATGTTTGGGCCCGAGAAGGAGATCGACCCGGAAAAGAACCTGGTGATCAAGCTTTTCAAACGGGTAATGCCGGTCACGCCGAAGCTCCACGGCAAGCACTTCTTTGTCCGCGAGAACGGCCGCTGGGCCGCGACGCCGCTCTTCATCGCACTGCTTTTCCTTGAGATGACGGACATCATTTTTGCGGTCGATTCCGTCCCGGCGATCTTTGCGATCACCTCCGAGCCGATGATCGTCTTTACCTCGAACATCTTTGCGATACTCGGCCTAAGGGCGATGTATTTTATGCTTGCGGGAGCGGTTACCAAGTTCTATCTGCTCAAGTACGGGCTCTCGATCGTGCTGATCTTCGTCGGGCTAAAGATGGTCTGGCTCAATGATGCCTTCGGCGGCAAATTCCCGATAACGTGGTCGCTCGGGATCATTCTATCGACCATCGCGATATCGATAATCGCTTCGCTGATCTTTCCCTTCAAGGGCAAAGCGCCAATCGACGACGATCGACTTCCATAGTGAAGCGTTCCTTACTCCGCAGCCGTGGCTGTGCTAAACTTCCGCCGAGTTATGCACAGTGAAAGATCCATACAGGAGACATATTCGCCGGGCGGGATCTGCTTCGGCTGCGGCCCGGCGAACGAAAAGGGGCTCCACATCAGGAGTTTTGAGGAGGGCGACGAGTTGGTTGCCGAGTGGTACGCCGAGCCGCACCATCAGGCGTTTCCGGGTGTGCTGAACGGCGGCATAATCGGCGCCCTTCTTGACTGCCATTCAAATTGGGCGGCGGCAGTTCACCTGATGAAAAAGACCGGCGAGGACGTGGCGCCGTGTACCGTTACGGCGGAGTTTCATGTCAAGCTTCTGCGGCCGACGCCGGTCGATGGGCCGATAACGCTTCGTGCCCGTGTCGTAGAATCGACCGATGACCGGGCAACCGTCGAGGCCGAGCTGATCGCCAGCGGCAAGGTCTGCGATACATGCCGCGGCGTCTTCGTCGCTGTAAAGGAAGGCCATCCGGCGTACCATCGCTGGTAGAGATCGCGAAACCGAAATGGATAAAGCAAAGATCATCGAGGAACTGAAGAGAACATACTTCGGATTCATCGCGTTCATCGAGCCGATGTCGGAGGCCGATTTTACCTTCTCGCCGAACGGTGAAAAGTGGACCGCCGGCCAGCAGGCAGATCATCTGTGCCGCTCGCTTGCACCTTTGAACAAGGGAGCCGGTGCACCCGAGTTCGTTCTTAAGTCGATGTTCGGAAAGGCGGATCATCCATCGGTCAGCTACGACGAACTGGTTGCCCGATATCAGGCGGCGATTCCTGGAGTTGTCGCTCCGGACGCGTACCGGCCCGAGGCGATCCCGTTCGAGAAGAAAGAAAAGCTTGTAAATGATCTTCGCGGGCACGTAGAGGCTCTTTGCAAGAACGTCGAAAAATTTGACGAGAAAAAGCTCGACATCCTCGTGCTCCCGCATCCGCTGCTCGGCAAGCTTACGCTTCGCGAAATTCTTTACTTCACGATCTACCATGCCGAACATCATCACCGGCATGTCGAGCAAAGTCTCGCTCAGAGGCCGTAAGAAGTGGCGTGATCAGCTCCGTATATCTCGGAAACAAACCCAGCGTTTCAAGCCAATCTGATTGCTCAGCCATCAGCCGCGGAAGATGGACGACGTCCGAGAGGGCGTAGTCGACGAGCTCTTCGGTCCAGATGCCGTCCCATTTGCGGGTAAATTTTGCCCGCTGCGTTTTGTCCAGATCGACGGCGAAATAGCGGTAAAGCGTTTCGGCGAGCGAGGCGGACTGGTTCGCGCCGCGGGTCAGCACCTTTTCGGCGATCATTGTGTCGAAGACGTTGTTGACCGAGTGCCCAGCGGCCGAGAGAAAATCGAGGTCAAAGCGGGCGTTGTGAAAGATCTTGATGATGCCTTCATCCGTAAGAATGTCTGCCAGCGGCCCGAGCCCGACGCCCTCGCTAATCGGGACGAGGACATTGAACTCGCCATCAGAGAACTGCACCGAATAGAGCCGGCCCGACGTAGGGCTCAGCCCGGAGGTCTCGGTATCGCAACCAAGTGCCGCGGCGGTGCGGAGCCGGTCAAATGCTTCCCCAAATTCAGCCTCGGTCCTCGTGATAAAAACGTCCATCGCTTAAACGTATAGTTTCACGTAAAGCGGTGGAGGAAGCAATTGCGAGGGGAGGAGAAGAGGAGAAAAGGAGAAAAGGAGAAGAAGAGAAAATGAGAAGAGGGGACAAGGAGACGCGGGGATCGAGTGAAACGGTGTATGATTTATAGAGACTAGAATTGAGATTTAGAGCTTTTGCGGGATTGTATGGCAGTGATAAGTGTAATTGAGGCGAGGGTTTTGGGGAGCTTGGTCGAGAAGCAGTTGACGACGCCGGAGTATTATCCGTTGACGTTGAACTCGATGGCGTCCGCGTGTAATCAAAAGTCGAACCGCGATCCGGTGTTGGCTCTTAGCGAATCGGAAGTGCTGGCGGCCGTTGATACTCTGCGGGACAAGAACCTTGTATATCTCTTCCACGGGAGCACGAGCCGGACGGTGAAGTATAAGCATATGCTGCCGTCGGTCTTTGAGCTCGAAGAAGCGGGAACGGCAGTGATGACGCTTCTGCTGCTTCGCGGGCCGCAGACCGCGGGCGAACTACGCGGCCGGGCCGACAGGCTTCACGAATTCGGTGCGATCAGCGAGGTGCAGGAGACGCTCGATTCACTTGCTCGCCGCGATGAACCGTTGGTCGTAAAGCTCGAACGCCAGCCCGGTCAAAAGGAAGCTCGCTACGCCCATCTGCTCAGCGGCCCGGTCGATGCCGCGGCGTTCGTGGAAACTCACAGCTCAGCGGCTCCCGCGGGCGGCGACCGCTTGGCCGAGGTCGAAACACAGCTTGCCGAACTCCGACAGGAATTCACGGAATTTAAGGCGATGTTCGAGGAATTTCGCAGGCAGTTTGAATAAACTATGGGTGGAGGCGAGTTTCGATGACGAATTCCCGGGTTGCGGTTGACCCCGGAACCGATGGGTCAGAGACCGTTATTGTGAAGCTGAACACACCCTTTAGCCGCGGACGGCCGAAGATGACGCCGGTAGAACTGTCGAGCCGCAGGCCGGGTGGCAGGCTTCCGGCAGACACCGACCACGCAAAGCTCCCCGAACCACCAGCGGCTGACAACGACTCATTGTAGAACCTCAAATAGTGCGGATCGGCAAGGTCTACGGTGATGATCTGTATCGGTGCAATCGCCGAGTATTCGAAGGCGCCGAGGTCGACCGGGCCAAAGGACGGGCGCGGAACGATCGACCGATGCTTCACGTATTGCGATTGCAAAGCGTTTGCAGGTAAAGTGTCCGAATGCGGCGAGGTTCCGGCATCGATAGTTGGCGAACCGGCCGCAAGCGAGAAATTCTGCGCACCCGCATCTGCAAAGCCGGGCTGTGTGCCTGTGACCATAGTCGAGCCGCCGGTCACTGTGCCGTTAAATCCACCGCCTTCGTGCGAGTTTCCCCATCCGGTCTTTGCCCAGTTGTTTGTGAGGGAAAGTTGGCCAGATTCGGCGAGCATTGCCATGCTGGTGCCAACGGCGGTGTTAAATATGATGTTATTTCGGGCATCGGCGGTCTCGTCATTGGTCGAAAGCCGCATCAGCACTGTTGTTCCCGCCCGCACCGAATAGATCGTATTGTTGTAGAAGTAAAGCTTACCTTTTCGGTAAGTGGCTGTATTTCCGTTATCTCCGCCGTAGTGAACGACCTGGTTATTGCCGCCGTCCTGTTTGATCAGCACATTGCCGTAAACAAATGTTTTTTGGTATGCCGGGTCATTGCGGATCACCGCCGTATCTTCGCCCTCAACCATATCGATGTTTCGGTTGCCGCCCTCGATCCAGTTGTAGCGAACGACCAACCCGGCCGACCTGTCCTTGAGGTTCACGCCCGGCGCACCGCTTCTCAGCGGGCCGAAACGGTTGAACTGAAACGTGATATTGATCGCCGCCGTGTAGTTGTTGTGCTGAAATATGCTCCCGACGATCCCGTTGCCATAGATGTAATTGCCTTCAACGAGTATGTTCCGCGATTGGGCTGAATCGGTCGAGGCTGCAAAAAAGCCGTTCGCTCCGTCTGTGATGATGTTGTTGCGAATGATGATGTTCTCGCCTTTTTCGACAAAGATCGGTGATGCGGCCGAGGAGTAGTTCTGAATCACATTGTTGCGGCCCGTGAATTGATAGTCGGGATGTGCCCCGCGGATCTCGAGGCCCTCGATCACGATGAACCGCGGCATTGTGTCCGCCGGTATATTTGCCCCGCCGATCTTAATGACGCCGCGTTGCTCGCTCCAGAAATTGAGGTTCGCGGGAGTCGTAGCATTGACGCCGCTGATCACCGGCAGTTCGCCGTTCGGGCCCGGAACACCGGTGACTGTTATCGGTTGGTCGGCGGTACCTTGGCGGCAGATAACCCACTTTTCGCGGTACGGCTCGGGCCGCCAATGTATCCGCACGACGTCGCCCGGCTGAAGAGTTGCCCATGGGACGTCTGCGATGTCAGTCATCGACGGGTCGTCCGGCCGAACGTCGTAGACGGCTGCGTGCGAAGTTGCGATCGCCGAGAACACGAGCGCGGTCAAAAGAAGTTTTCTAAGCATGGTGCGATCTCGAAATGCGACCCGGGGAAGGGAATTCAATAGTCGTGGGGAACAAAGAGGGCTCCATAGGTATATAAGAGTTTCATAGAAGGGTAAATTCTAATTTGAGAAACAAAAAAAGAGGCCGAAGCCTCTTCTAAAGGATCAATGGGAGAACTTCATCTGACCCAGACGCCGATCTTTTTGTTGACGATGTCGCCGACGCTGATGTTCGGGTTTTCGGTCCGGGCCTTGCGGACGAATTCGGCATCGACCTTAAAGATGCGAAGTTTGACGACCTCTTCGGGGTCGAGGTTGGTCAGCCCCTCATTTCGGAGCGAGTTGAGATATTCGGGCGTAACCTTGAAAATGCTGTATTTCACGAGGTGCTCGAAGTTGTCCGCTCCGAAGCCCATGTCCTTGATGCCGCGGACGAACTCGGCGTCGATCTTAAAGATGCGAGCCTTGACGAGGTCTTCCATCGAAAGGTTCGGAAAGCCCGTCGCCTTCATCTCGGCCATGAACTTGCCGTCGATCTTAAAGATGGCTGCCTTAAAAAGATCATCGAGGCCGAGCTTGCCAAAGTTTGCCGCGGCCAGATCGTCCGCAAGAGCGGTCGTGACATTCAGCATCGCGGCCATAAAAAGCCTTTCTTTGAGGCTCGATCGGTGAGTCGAGTTACCGTCCGAATCAACTTCGAAGCCGCGTGCCCGCAGCCCGTCTGCAAAGCCATAGTTCGGCGAAAAGCGGTACGTTCCGCTGCCCTTGCCATCGGTAAACGTGCCCTCGCATTGGATCGTCCCGGCTTCGCGGACTAGCGAGAAGCTGACGCTTCCACTCTGAAACGAGCCCGAGCTCAGGCCGTTAAGCTCTGAGATCTCATAGGTCGAGCCGTTCTGGTGCTTGCCGCCGCGTTCGCTCTTTCGCTCAAATGATAAATGTATCTTGCCGGAAGCGGCGTCCTTTACCTTCGCCGTCCAGCTTCCCGTAACGTTCTCCTGGGCCGCGATGATCCAGTTTCCGAAAATGATGATGATAAATACTGCGGCCACACGGCCGAGAAAAATTGAAAATTGCTGCATTAGTGCCCCCAGATGATTTTTTCTGCCCGCAAGCGGAATTCAATGTGGATACACCGAAGCCGCCGGGTTTGTGACAGCCAAAGCGCAAAAAAGCCGGCCATTGAGACCGGCTCCTTCGTTTTGTTCGGAGATTTTCCGTTAGTTTCTTCGGCGGGTGCTAGGCCGAGCTGTCTTCTGCGGAGTGATGTTCTTGTCTGCCTTCAGGGCCTCGATCAGTCCAGTCGCGTCCGCTTTGTAGCGGTGGCCTGCCGGGGCTGCATCTGCATACTTCTGGAGCAGATTCGCACCTTCCTGAAGTTGAGCATCGTTGCCGTTCAGGTAGCCGGCGTTAACAAGGCTGAGGCCGGCACCGGCCATTGCGTCAACGTTATCCGGAGCAGCTTCGAGAACGGCCTTGTAAGCGACGATCGCATTATCGGCATCGCCGGCAACGCGGTAATAGTCAGCCAACATGAGCCGCGTCTCGACCTTTCGCTTGTCGTCGGTATCTGCTGCTATGTTAGCATCGAGCAAAGCTTTGACCGACTCTGCGGACTCCGGTACGGCCTGTTCCGTCCGAACCATCAGGCTGATCGCCTCTCGCGAACCGTCAAGCGTTTGCTTCTTGAACTGAGTAACAACGCTCATGTCGGCCGCGGTCGCCGTGGCAGAGAGGTCCCAGGCCTTCCGGTATGATTCGATCGAATCAGAAAAATCCTGCTTTACCTTTGCCATTGCCGGCAGTTTCTCGGCGGCCGGCTTGTTCGCGTTCTCATTGAACATCCCAACAGCCCTCTGGCGAAGCGAGAGGGCCTTGTTGTTCAAAAAGAGCGGGGCGCCGCCGACGAATTCGGGGTCGATCTGGTAGCCTTCGTCAAACTTCGCGATCGCAACGTCGTAGTTCTTCGCGGCAAACGCTTCGCTTCCTTCTTTCAGGGTCCTTTGGCGAACTTCGTTGCCTTTCTCGGCGCGTGCATTGGCTTCCTCGATAGCTTTACGTTTCGCTTCGAAATCCGCCTGTTCCTGCTCGAGCTTCTTTCGCTCTTCGTCAGAAAGCCCGGCAGCCGGAACCCCTCCGGATTGTGAAGCGGCTGCACGAACCTCCTCTTCAGTGAGGATACGGCCATCGCCCGGCTTTACGACAAATTCGACGTTTTCATTACCGGGCGAAATATTTACGAGATACGATGGTGCAATACCCGGCCCACCTACAGCAATGATAAGCCTTGCGCCGAAAAGCACTCCGGCGAAAGTGAATTCACCGCGGCGATTTGTCTTGGCCGAGGGCAGTTTGCCCTTCGAAATATCTGACCGGTAGGCCTCAACCGAGATGTCCGGCGCAGGCACCTTCGTGCCGTCGGGTTGTTCGATAAGAACCTTGCCGCGTACCGGAGCGGTTTGGCCAAAGGCAGTTAAACCAAGCGAGAGTACGAAGGCCATAACGGCCAGCGAACCAAAAACTTTTCTCTTGAACATAGCGATTTCTCCGATCTATAGGTCCTGTTTCCTTCAGGTCGCAGGACTAGGATGCAGAACCCGGGTTTTGGGTTTATATTGGAATAGAGTTTACCCGAATTAGTCTCAAATTTCGAGAGGGTCGGAGGCTAAAGACCATCAGAAAAACAAAAAGCATGGGCTAACTGGCATCTGGCTTAATGCTCTATCTTTATGACCAGCAGGATCTTTAATTTCAGTGCCGGGCCGGCCGTAATGCCGGAGCCCGTGCTTGAGCGGGCAAGGGAAGAGCTTTTGTCGCTCGGCGGAGCGGGCATGAGCGTGATGGAAATGAGCCACCGCTCGCCGGAATTCGAGAGCGTTCTCCATAAGGCGGAAGCGGGAATTCGAGAGCTTTTGGGCCTACCGGCAGATTACCGAGTGCTCTTCACATACGGCGGTGCGACTATGCAGTTCTCAATGGTGCCGATGAACCTTCTTCGCGGAGGCCATGCCGACTACATAACCACCGGTGCCTGGGGCGAGAAGGCGATCGCCGAAGCCCGCCGGTTCGGTCCGGTGAATGAGAGCTTTACGACGAAGGGATCGGGGTTTCGATCAGTGCCTTTGGCCGACGAGGTTGCCTTTTCCGCCGATTCGGCCTTTGTCCATTACACTTCGAACGAAACGATCGACGGCGTTGAATTTCCGTATGATCTCGAAGCAGGCGGCATTCCGGTCGTCTGCGATGCTTCGTCGAATATTCTTTCGCGGCCGATCGATGTTTCGAAATATGCGTTGATCTACGCCGGGGCGCAAAAGAACATCGGCCCGAGCGGCGTGACGGTCGTCATCATCCGCGACGACCTGCTCGAACGCACCCCAGACGGCCTGCCGCAGCTTCTCGATTACCGGAGCTATGCAAAGGCCGACTCGATGCCGAACACGCCAAACACGTGGGGCATTTATCTAATCGGGCTGGTGACGGATTGGCTTTCAGAGCAAGGCGGGCTCGCGGCGATGGCCGAGCGAAACCGAGCAAAGGCGAAACTGCTCTACGAGGCGATAGATGCGAGCGACGGCTTCTACCGAGGACACGCCGAGCGGTCCGCGAGGTCGCTGATGAATGTCACCTTTCGTTTGCCGAGCGAAGAACTCGAAGAGAGCTTTTGCACCGAGGCGGAACGCTGCGGGATGAGCGGACTCCGCGGCCACCGTTCGGTCGGCGGCATCCGCGCCTCGATTTACAACGCATTTCCGCACGAAGGCGTTACGGCATTGGTCGAGTTCATGAGAGAATTCCGTGACACGAACGGCTAGGCGAGGCCTACGATGGAATCTATCACCAAAGATTCCTGCTCGGGCCGAACGGTCCTTAGGTCGATCAGCAAACGGTCTTCGGCGATGCGGGCGATGACCGGCGGGATTCCAAGCCGGAGCCGACGCTCAATATCTTCTGCGGATGTGCCGCGGCCAGTAAGTGCGATCAATGTCGTTTCCGGATGAACGCCGGGAGCGGATCCGCCGCCGATAGCAGACTCTCCGCGGATCACGTCAACGTCAAACGCGATATCCTTCGGCAACCTATTTTGCAGTGCTTCTGCAGAGTTCGCGGCTCGGGCAGCCAACTCTTCCTCTGACATTGAGAGCATCCGCAGAACCGGGATCTCGTTAAAATGCGTTCCGCGTTCGTAGGCGAGGAGTGTGGCTTCAAGCGCGGCATAGGTCAGCTTGTCCGGCCGGAGTGCCCGGTAAAGCGGATGACGGCGGATGGCGTCTATAAGCTCGCGTCGGCCGACGATAAGACCCGACTGCGGCCCGCCGAGAAGCTTGTCACCACTAAAGGCGACGAGGTCAGCGCCTTCAGTGACCGATCGAGAAATGAGCGGCTCATCGCCGAGCCCGAATTCGCTCAGATCGACCAACGCACCCGAGCCCGCGTCTTCAAAAAAGACCACGCCCTTCGCCTTTGCGAGGGCGGCCATCTCCTCATTGCCGGGCGTCGAGGTAAAGCCGATGATGCGGTAATTCGAGGGATGAACGCGGAGCAGCATCGCGGTGTTTTCGTTGACCGCTTTCTCGTAATCCGCGAGCTTTGTCCGATTGGTGGTGCCGACCTCTTTTAAAACACAGCCCGAGCGGGCAAGGACATCCGGCACGCGAAAATCGCCGCCGATCTCGACCAATTCGCCGCGGGAAATGACCACCTCGCGGCCCGCGGCTAGAGCAGTAAGTGTCAAAAACGCTGCCGAAGCGCAGTTGTTGACGATGACGGCGGCCTCGGCTCCGGTCAGCGATGCGATAAGCTCTTCCGCACCGCGTCCGCGCTTGCCGCGTTTGCCGGTGGCGATGTCGTATTCGAGCGTGCAATAGCCGGCGGCGGTCTCGGCGATCGCCTTTTTTGCGTTTTCCGAAAGCGGTGCCCGGCCGAGGTTTGTGTGAATGACGACGCCGGTCGCGTTGATCACGCCCGAAAGCAGCGACCTTGCAAAAGCGTCCTGATGAACTTTGATAAGGCCGAATGCGGCATCGGCAAGTGCGGATTTACCGGTCGGTTCCGACGGTGGCGAGCTCAACATCTCGCTCCGCAGTTGATCGACCGCCAGCCGGGCCCATTTCGTCACCCGCACGCTGCCAAACTCGGCGATCGAATTCGTCAAAATGTCGGACTGAAGCAATTCATCGATCGATGGAAGCTGGCTTAAAGGGTTAGGCGATGGTCGGTTGGCGGCTTCGGGCATAGACCATCAATAGCATACGCGGGAAATTTTTGGAAAAGTCCGGCCGATAGTAATTTGCTTTAAAGGGCCCTTTGCCCAAAAGCCCGTCCCTCGCCCCTCATTCCTATGGTAAACCGACACAAGATCTCGACCTCCATCCGCCAAATGCCGTCCAGGCTTGAAGAGTCCGCAGCCGTCGATCAGGAAATATCCCGCATCGATGAAGCGATCAGAAAGCTGAAGATCGACTTCGATATCTATTTCAATGGTGCAAGTAAGCGACCGCCGCTCGAGGCCCGGGCTCGGCTTGAGGCAAATCTGAAGCGGCTCGCGGATAAACGAAACCTCTCCTATGGCCAGCGGTACCAGATGCAAGGCCTTGTTGCGAGGTTTACATCGTATCGCGAGCTCTGGCGGCGAACGCTCCGTGCAAGGGGCGAGGAACTCATCTAGCCTCGACGGAAGTATTAAAACAAAAAGCGGCTGCCAGATCTGGCGGCCGCTTTTACATTATCGCTTTCGATCAAAAGCAGGGTGATTGAAAACGGTCAGTTATTCGACTTCAGGCGCGGGCCTCAACGTTCTCAGCTTGCGGGCCTTTGGGACCGTTCGTCACCTCGAACTCAACTTCCTGTCCTTGGATAAGGGTCTTATAGCCGTCGCCAAGTATCGCGCTGTAATGCACGAAAATGTCCTGTTCGCCGGGCTGCTCGATAAAGCCATAGCCCTTTGCGTTGTTGAACCACTTGACCATTCCTACTGTCTTTGACATCACTATTCTGATTCCTCCTACAAACTTCAAAAAATCAAATTCTCTTTGTCTGCCAAGTGTATTGGCAGATCCACAGGAAAAACCCCTTGATCGGAAAGCGTCGAAGATGAAGCTCGACCGGACTTTGAAAAGGGAGAAACCTCAAAGTTCAATCAAATCTTAAATTGCAAGATCTGTTTGGTTAGACTACGCGGGTATAATCTTCGATGAAGGCGAATTTACTTATATTTAACGCCGGTGTCAAGCACTTTCTCGGGAAAACCGACAAAATTGACGAAAATTGACAGAAAGTTGCCGATAGCCGATGATTACGGTGTCTTTTGCAGGGAAAACTTTTGCGATGTCATCAACTTATGGCGGCAATGCGCCGCTTTCATACAACAAGTATTTGAAGGTGCCGGAGCTCATTCGGCTTCAAGAAACACTTTCCGATCCGGAGAGCCACGACGAGCTGCTCTTCATAATCATCCATCAGACCTACGAGCTTTGGTTCAAGCAGATACTTCACGAACTCGACGCATGTATCGGATGGATGAACGAGGGCCGGCTCTTTCGCGCCAATCATTCGCTTCGAGGGGTCAATTCGATCGAGCGGATACTGGTAATGCAGATCCACATTCTCGAATCGATGGCGCCGATCGGCTTTCTCGAGTTTCGCGACAAGCTGAATCCGGCGAGCGGGTTTCAATCAATGCAGTTTCGCGAGCTCGAGTTTTCGTCCGGAGCAAAGGACGAGAAGATACTCGAATCATTTCGCGAGGATGAATTTGCGTACACGCGTTTGAAAGCGAGGTTCGATTCGCCGTCGCTCGCCGATGCCTTCTGGGCGCTCGTTGGACGCAGCGGCCTCGCGGCTGGAAGCTATGAGGAACGCATGGATTCGACCGTCAAGATGCTGGCGAAACCCGAAGCTTACGCCGAGCTTTACAACATGCAGGACCTTTTGATCGAGCATGACGAACTGATAATCGCCTGGCGTTACAATCACATCCAAATGGTCGAGCGGATGCTCGGAATGAAACGCGGGACCGGCGGCTCAGAAGGCGTTGGCTACCTGACGACGACACTCAAAAAGAAATTCTTTCCCGAACTCTGGGAAGCGCGGACGCATCTTACAGTGAACGATGTTAGTTAGTGATGAGTGATGCGTGATGAGTGACGAGTGGATCGTGAAAAATGAGAGATGAGAATTGATAGGTCATGGGACGCAGCTTTTGAGATCGCTTAGATCGTACGCCGAGCGACGCACTTTCGACAATTTATCATCTTTTACTTATCAGTTTGCAGCCGACCTTTTTCACTTAACACCTCTCCCTTCTCACTTACTCCGAAAGCTGCAGACAGTAATTATCATGATGAACACCCATTCAAAGCTTATTTTCAGCCTGTTCGTAAGTCTCCTATTCGCGGTGGCGGCTTTCGGCCAGGACTCAGAGACCGTTCGCGTTACGATCCTGCATTTGAACGACACTTACCAGTTCACGCCGGTTGATGGCGGGAAGCGGGGCGGCTTGGCACGCGTTATGACGCTCCGCAAAGAGGCTCTGAAAGATAACCCGAATACGCTGATGACGCTCGGCGGCGACACTCTTTCGCCCTCGGTCGAGACGCGGACGTATCGTGGCAAGCAGATGATCGATGCTTGGAATATGGTCGGGCTCGATTACAGCGTGCTTGGCAATCACGAGTTTGATATCAAAACCGACGAACTGCTGGCGCGGATGAAGGAGTCGAGATTTACGTGGCTTGGTTCGAACGTCATCGATACAAAAACCGGCAAGATCTTTGCCGATATGCCACCGTTCGTTATTCGCCAGATCGGCGGCGTCAAGATCGGGTTCATTGGCCTGTTGCTTCCGGAGACGAAAGAGACATCCTCGATAGAGGAGCACCTTCAGGTCGCGGATTATTGCCAAACGGCGCAGGAGCTCATCCCGAAAATGCGGGCCGCCGGTGCAAATACCATCATTGGGCTAACGCATCTTTTCATGGCGCAGGACAAAAAGCTTGCTGCCTGCGCGCCCGGCATCGATCTGATACTGGGCGGGCACGAACACACGCTTCTGCAGTCTTCGGCGGCCGGCGTTCCGATCTTCAAGATGTGGGCCGATGCGCGTGAGGTCGGCAAATTCGACCTCTTCATCGACAAAAAGACGGGCAAGCTTGCGAGCATGGACTGGCAGGTGATACCGGTCACGGACCGAATCGCCGATGCACCGGAGTTCGCCCCGGTCATCGCCAAGTACAAAGAACTTCTCGACCAGCTTGAGGTGCGCGTGGGAGCGACATCGGTCCCGCTCGACGCGCTTTCATATTCGGTAAGGAACAAAGAAACCGACATCGGGAACTTCATCGCCGATGCTTATCGTAATGCGGTCGGTGCCGATATCGGTTTCGTAAATGGCGGTTCGATTCGGGCGGATCTTTCTTACAACCCCGGGCCGCTAACGAAACGCGACGTGCTCTCGATGCTGCCCTTCAACAATCCGATCGTGAAGGTCGAGGTGACGGGCAAGACGCTGATGGAAATCCTCGAACACAGCGTTGCCCGCTCGGCCGAGGACAGCGAACCGGGGCGGTTCCCGCAGGTCTCGGGGCTTAAGTTCACCTTTGACGCGGGCAAACTGCCCGGCCAGAGGGTTTTGGACGCGACCGTTGGCGGAAAGCGGGTCGTAGACGATGCCGTTTATACAATCGCGACCTCCGACTTCCTCGTCTCGCGGTCCGGCGACGGCTACACGATGTTCAAAAAAGCGAAGATACTGCTCGCCGCCGACAAGGCACCAAAAGATTCCGAGGTCTTCGAAAAAGCCATTAAGGATTCGCCAAACTCGACCATCTCGCCGAGGGTGGAAGGGCGGATCATAAGATTGAACTGATCTGTCCATAGAATTTTATGGATTTAGAGATCAACGTGAGTTAGGATACGATTATGGCGGTTTCGGCCAAATACGAGCATATTGTCTTTGACAAGAAAGGCGTTCCGCATATTAAAGGAACGACGACCAAGGTCATCGAGGTTGCTCTGGACCTTTTAGCTCATGGATGGAGCCCTGAGGAAATGCATTACCAGCATCCGTATCTCACCATGGGGCAGATCCATGCCGCCCTTGCCTATTATTGGGATCATGAGGAAGAGCTCAACGCTGACATTCGGCGTAGAGAGGAGTATATCGAGAAGGTCAAGAAGGAGCATACTTCCCGATTTGTGATCAACAAGGCACGAGCGAAAGGCCTTATCTGATGGCGGTCGGTATTTGCACAGACGTTCAGATCTCGAACGCTGTCATCGACGGATTACGTAGACGGGGTGTCGATGTTTTGACGGCCGTCGAAGATCAGCGGCGGCGACTTTCAGACCCTGCACTTCTCGATCGTGCGACCGAACTTGGAAGGATCGTCTACACCCAAGATGCAGACTTTGTTCAAGAAGCCACGAAGCGGCTCAAACAGTCCAAATCCTTCTCAGGGGTAGTGCACTCAAACCAATTGAATTCCCCGATCGGAAAAATAATTGATGATCTTGAACTTATCGCAAAGACACTCGACCCGGAAGATCTGGTCAATCGACTAGAATTCATCCCGTACTGAGAATTTTACCGTACCCGTTATTGCTCAGCCTCAAAGGCTCAAACACAAAACTTCGATCAGACAAACGACTGAAATATTTCATTCGAATAAAGCATTCCGCGTCGTGTTAGACTGAGTCGCTTATCGGTGATCAGGACAAGGCCGTCCTGAGCAAAAGCCACCATTTTCCGCCTAAGGTCGATGCCGAATAGTTTTCTATATTCATCAAGATCAATGCCCTCGCTGATGCGAAGACCAAGGAATGCGGATTCTGACGCGAGGTCGATGGTTTCGCGGAAGGTTTCAGCGGAGCCGCTGCGTTCGATTAGCTCTACGTAATTTGCCGTATCGCGCTCGTTGGCGTAACGCTCGCGGCCGTCGAATGAATGAGCCGAGACGCCAAAGCCGAAGACCGGTTCGAGCCGCCAATATTTCGTGTTGTGGCGAGATTCAAATCCGGGCTTGGCAAAGTTCGAGATCTCGTATTGCTCGTAGCCCGCGGCGGCGAGGCGGTCGAGCATCAGCTCGTACATCTCGGCGGCGAGTTCTTCGTCGATGGGCGTCCGGCGGCCGCTGCGGACCTGCTCCGCAAGCGGCGTCGATTCATGAATTTCAAGAAGATACAGCGAAAGATGCTCGGGCTCCATCGCTATTGCTTCGGCGAGATTACGTGACCAGTCTTCGAGCGTCTGGCCGGGCAATCCGGCGATGAGATCAAAGCTAATGTTCGCGAAGCCCGCCTCGCGAAGCATCCGGTAGGTTTGCCGTGCGTCATTGGCATCGTGGCCGCGGGCCAGGAGCTTGAGGTCGCGTTCGTTGAAGGTTTGGACGCCAAAGCTCGCACGATTGATACCGAGGCTCTTGAAGGCATCGAGCTTTTCCGGCGTGACCGTCGCTGGGTTCATCTCCATCGTGATCTCGACGTCGTTCGCCACGGAGAACATCGAGTCCACTGCGTTTAGGATCCTTTCGACCTGCTCCGGTTCAAGCAGCGAGGGCGTCCCGCCGCCGAAGTAGATGGTGTCGATGTCAGAACCCGCTGCGTAAGCGGCGGGCCAGTTCGTATTGCGTTGAGGTTCGCTGGCAGACTGGCCGCCCGCTAACGCAGGCGGTTCCGACAGGCTGGTAGACTGGCCGCCCGCTAACGCAGGCGGTTCCGACAGGCTGGTAGATTGGCCGCCCGCTAACGCAGGCGGTTCCGACAAGATCTCCTGCACCAACGCCGCGACGTATCGCTCAACTGCATCGGAATCGCGATACACATCGGTCGCAAAGTCGCAGTAAGAACACCGCGACTTGCAGAAAGGAATATGGATGTAAACCCCGGCCGCCATGGGAAAAGGATATCACCCTGCCGGCCGAACTACTGCGGAGCCGCTTCGATCTGATAGAAGATGCCGGCACCGGGGCCGAGAGGGAGTTCGAAGAGGTACCAGACAATAAGAAAAAGCGTCCAGCCGATAAAGAAGACGATCGAATACGGGATCATCAGCGACATAATGGTGCCGATGCCTGCCTTCGGGTCGTATTTCTGAGCGAAGGCGACGATCAGCGGAAAGTACGACATCAGCGGAGTGATGATGTTGCAGACGCTGTCGCCGACGCGATAGCAGGCTTGGGTCAGCTCGGGCGAATAGCCGAGGAGCATCAGCATCGGTACAAAGACCGGTGCCATCACGGCCCATTTTGCCGAAGCGGAGCCGATGAAAAGATCGAGCACGATCGAGAGAATGACGAACGAGATGATGAGCGTGATGCCGCCAAGCTCGAGCGAACGAAGCACCTCGGCACCTTCAACGGCGAGGATCAGCCCGAGGTTCGACCAATTGAAAAAGGCAACGAACTGCGCCGCGAAGAACGCAAGCACGAGGTACACGGACATCGTCCGCATGCCGCCTTCCATCGCATGTACGACGTCGTCGATCCTTTTGAAACTCTTCGAAGCAAAGCCGTAAACAACGCCAAAAAGCACGCCGCCGAAAAATACGATGGCAATAATGCCGGTCAGGAAAGGCGAACGAATGAGGCTGCCGGTCTTCGCATCGCGGAGAAATCCATCATCCGGAATGGTTCCCCAAAGTATCATCCCGACGAAGATCGCGGCGGCAATGCCCGTGTAGAAGAGTCCGCGTCTTTCGTCTGCAGTAAGCCTTTCGAGCTTGTCGGCAACAACGTCGCCCGTGTATTCGCCCAGCCGCGGGACCACCACCTTCTCAGTGATCCAGGTCCCGAGAACGGTCACGAGTACGGTTGAGGCGGCGAGGAAGTAGTAGTTAGCCGCGGGGGTAACGATGTAGGCAGCGTCAAGGATCCTTGCCGCTTCCTGTGTCAAACCGGCAAGCAAGGCATCGGTCGGGGCAAGTATCAGATTCGCCGAGAACCCGCCGGAAACGCCCGCAAATGCCGCGGCAAGCCCCGCAAGCGGATGCCGCCCGACAGCTAGAAACATCAACGCCGCGAGCGGGATCAGCACAACATAGCCGATGTCGCTCGCCATGTTTGAGATGACGCCGGCGAAGACGACCACCGCGGTCAAAAGCCGCTTTGGCGAATTCATCACAAGAATTCGCAGAGCTGCCGAGATCAACCCGCTGGCCTCGGCGACCGTGATGCCGAGAATGCCGACGAGCACAACACCGAGCGGGGCAAAGCCGGTGAAGTTCGTAATAAGGCCGTTCAATATCCGATGGAGCCCATCGACCGAAAGCAAATTGACCGCTTTGATCGTCTCTTTCGTGCCCGGGTGAACGACCGAAACATCGGCCCACGAAACCACCGCCGAAAGCACGAGGGCAAGCATCGCGAGGAGAAAGAAGAGAAACGCGGGGTTCGGTATCTTGTTCCCGACCCTTTCGATCCGGTCGAGAAGGCGGAAATAGAAAGTATTCGGCCGGTCATCAACGGGCGGTTCTGTCTGAGTATTTTCCATAATCAGCTCATGCCCGGCAGGTTTCCGGACTCGGTCAGCTAAGTTTGTTTTCGAGCGCCGATTCCCAAATTGCTTCGAGTTCGGCGACGGGAGAGGATACGGCGGTTTGGCCGTCGATCGCGATATTCAAAACATCATCGCGCACCGCGCCGATGGCCGCAAAGGGAAGTCCGGCGGCGAGATCACGAACGCGGTCGAGATTCTCGGGGGCAAAGCTGATAACGACACGCGTCGGCGACTCGGCAAAGAGCGTCGCCTCGGCCGAAAGCCCGTTCGATTCGAGTGCGATCTCGGCACCGGCCGCCTCGCGAGCGAGCGACGAAAAGCACGATTCGGCGATGGCGACCGCCAGCCCGCCTTCCGAGCAATCATGCGCCGAAGCGAGGAGCATCTCATCCGCCATCGCAAGAAGTGCGTCCTGCAGCTTTCGCTCAAGGCCGAGGTCGATCCTCGGCACGCGTCCTGATGAAATCATGTCGGCGGTCGAAAGTCCGGCCACGGCCGCGGCAAATTCGCTGACCGAAAGGTCATCGCCGGTCGAGCCGAGCAGGGCGATCATGTCGCCCTCGTTCTTAAAGCCCTGCGTGATCACCTTGCGAATGTCTTCGATCAGCCCGACCATGCCGATCGTCGGCGTCGGCAAGATGCCTTTGCCGTCCGTTTCGTTGTAGAACGAAACGTTGCCCGAAACGACCGGAGTCTCAAAGGCCTCGCAGGCCTCGGACATCCCGTCGATGACGTCAGAGAACGAACGCATCACCTCGGGCCTTTCAGGCGAGGCGAAGTTGAGGCAGTTCGTGACAGCGATCGGCCGAGCACCGACGCAGGCGACATTGCGGGCCGCTTCGGCGACGGCGTGCTTTGCTCCTTCAAGCGCGTCAACGGCGACGAGCCTTCCGGGCCCGTCAAGGCACATCGCGATCGCCCGGCGGGTTTCCTTCACACGAATCACGGCCGCATCAGCACCGGGCAGAACCGCCGTGTTCGTCCGCACCATCGAGTCGTATTGCTCATAGACCCAGTGCTTGGAGGCGATATTGGGCGAAGCTAGAAGTTTCCTGAGAGCCGCATTTGCATCGAATTCCGATTCCAGATTCCACATTCCAAATTTGTCTTCAGATCTGGAATTTGGAATTTGAAATTTGGAATCTGCCATCGGCCTTTCATACTTCGGCGCTTCGTCGGTCAGAGCCATAACCGGAAGGTCGGCTGCGACCTCGCCGTTGTGAATGATCTTGAGCCGGTCGCCCTCGACCACCTTGCCGATGACGACGGCATCGAGGTCCCACTTATTGAAGATCTCTACGACCTCTTTCTCGCGGCCCTTGCGGGCGACGATGAGCATCCGCTCCTGCGACTCGGAAAGCATCATCTCGTAGGCCGTCATTCCGGTCTCGCGTTGCGGCACGAGCGTGAGATCAAGCTCGAGCCCCGTGCCTGCCCGGGCGGCCATCTCGACCGAACTGCTCGTCAGCCCAGCGGCGCCCATGTCCTGAATGCCCTCGATCGCTCCGCTTCGCATTGCTTCAAGGCAGGCTTCGAGCAGGAGCTTTTCAAGGAACGGGTCGCCGACCTGGACGGTCGGTCGCTTCTCGAGCGCCTCTTCGTCAAACTCGGCAGAGGCCATCGTCGCTCCGTGAATGCCGTCGCGGCCGGTCTTGGCACCGACATACATCACAGGGTTGCCGATGCCCGATGCTTTGCCGAAAAAGATCTGGTCTTTGCGGACAATGCCGAGAGCAAATGCATTGACCAGCGGATTGAGTGAATAGCTTTCGTCAAACACGACCTCGCCGCCGATGGTCGGCACGCCAAAACAATTGCCATAATGGCCGATCCCCTCGACGCAGCCTTTGAGGATCGAGCGATTGCGGTTGCCGTGTTTGGGATGATCGAGCGGGCCAAAGCGGAGCGAGTTCATCGCCGCCACCGGCCGGGCACCCATCGTGAAAACGTCGCGGAGAATACCGCCGACTCCGGTCGCTGCCCCCTGAAAAGGTTCGATGAACGACGGATGATTGTGCGATTCGACCTTGAAGGCAACGCACCAGTCGTCACCGATATCGACAACGCCGGCATTTTCACCGGGCGGGACAATGACACGCGGGCCGCGGGTCGGGAGCCGCTTGAGGTGGACGCGTGATGACTTGTAAGAACAATGTTCCGACCACATTACGCTGAACACGCCGAGCTCGGTCAGGTTGGGCTCGCGGCCCATTATATTGACGATCTTTTCGTACTCTGCGGGTGAAAGGCCGTGCTGCTCGACGATCTCCGGCGTGATGGCTGCTTCGTTCATCGTAGGTATATTTCAGGCTAGAAAACAAAACAGTAATTCTAGCGGTTTGACGCCACTATGTCGATTGCAGAAATCTTTCTCTCACCTAAATTATGTGAAATAATCGACTATACAAGGGCTGGAATATGGAAAAGACCGAACTCGCAAACATCATCGAATTCGACCCTGACAAGATCAGCGGAGAGCCCGTCTTTCGCGGGACCCGCGTGCCTATCCGGGCCCTTTTAGAAAATCTCCGGGACGGAGCAACTGTTGATCAGTTCCTCGAGTGGTTCCCCGGCGTCCAAAAGCAACAAGTAGAAGCGTTGCTCAAGCCCATGACATCAGTTGATATCTACGAGCTGATCGAGAGAATTCGTCTGAAGCCGGCCCTTTATCTAGGATTGCACTCGATTACTCGATTGGATTCGTTTCTCGATGGCTACAGTTTAGCCCTGGATAATCTGAATGTTGAGCTTGTGGGTAACCCGGATATTTGGTACTTCCACGACTGGGTCGCAATGAAGCTCGGCAAATATGAAAGCACGGCGGGTTGGTGCAACTTGCTTCTTGAATCAGCTTGCGGCCACGAAGAAAAAGCCTTGGCGTCGTTCTTTGAGTTCTTGGATGAGTTCCGCCAAAGGGAAGCGACGGTGCTTTTCGAAAGTATCCCCGAAACCGACAGTAAATGGCGTTGCGAAATTAACCCGACCACTGGTGTTGAAAACCCCCTTGAAAGACCGGCTTTAGTTCAAATCGTGAAATATACCGAGGAAAGGGGAGTGTTCATTCGATATGTGGGAGCTGATGGAAACTTAGTAGATCGAGAGGAGTATTGCTCGAGCATGGAACTCGCATTTGAGAGAACCGATTGGCTAGTCCAAAAAGGAGCTTGGACAACTCCCGACAAACTGCATACCCCTTCGTAAGACCCATGAAGGACAACAATCATAGATTATTACGGCAAAGCGGGAGCGCCCATTGCGGCCCATTCTTCTTTTGCCGGGCCGTAAACGCCTGGGACGGTCAGGCCGGCCTGCCGCATCAGGACGGTCATCTGGCCGCGATGGTGCGTCTGATGGGCGATGAGGTAAAAGAGCGTTAGCCCGCGTGCCCACGTTTCGCCATACATTTCATCAGTCTGCAAAAGGGTCTCGTCGGTCCAGTTGGTAGCGACCTTTTCGCTTACCGACTCGGCCGCTTTCGCAAATGCGGCGCCGATCGTTGCGGCCGTTGCCGGGCATGGTTGTTCAAAGTCCGGTGCATCGACCTTTAGCCCGGTCAGCCCGAGCATCTCGCCGAGCGTCTGTGTGATGTGCCAGGCAAGAAAGCCGAGCGTCCGCCCGTCTTCGCTGACCCGCTGCCCGAGCGAGGCATCCGTTAGCGTCCCGATGACCTTCCCGGTCATTTCCGCCTCATATTCCCACGCCTTTTGAAAATCGCTGATATGTCTGAACATCCTAAACCTCCTGCGGCAATGTGTTGCAACGATGAAACTATCACTCTCAAAAAAGACTGTCAACCCCAGGCGGGCGACAGTCTTTCTGAAACCGGCCGGTTCGGCTACGGCTTGATCAGCTTGTCGAGTTCGGCCTGCAGAACGTCGTGCTTTACGATGCCCTGCCGGAAGTAAGACAGTTTCCCGTCGGGAGCGTAAATTACGGTGAATGGAAGTGCTCCGGCCCAATCTTTCGAGACCATCTGGATCGCCGCCGTCTCATCCGGCGTTACGAGCAGAAACGTCGGCATCTCGGCCTTCATTTCTGCAAGAAACTTCGGCACCGTGGTCGCGATCTCTTCCTCAAAGTCGAGCGAGATGGTGATGAAGTCGATCTTGCCTTTGTATTCGGCATCGATCTTCACGAGGTCCGGGAACTCTTCGCGGCAGGGCTCGCACCAGGTCGCCCAAAAGTTGATCAGGAGCGGCTTGCCGTTCGGCTTCAGCAGCTCGGCAAATCGCTTTTCGTCGATCTTCTCAACTTTGGGGCCAGCCGCGGCCGGTTGTCCCCTATCTCGCCTCTGGCCTTGGGCGTCGGCAGCAAAGAGAGAAGCAAAGAGCCACCCGAAAGCGATGGCCCCTGCTAAAGCATTGAAAAACGTTCGGCTTTTCATCGGCTATTTGCCCGCCATGCCTACACGCTTGATGGTGCAGCCGAATGCGTTGGTGCGCGTTTTCTCGATCGCTTTGCCGCCGAGAGCTGCGTCGAACGCGGTTTTGAGGTAGTGGTCCTGAATGTTCTTGCCCGAGCGGTCGTTGTCGATGGCACCGTGATAAAGCAGAACACCTTCCTTGTTAACAAAATAAACCTCTGGCGTGACCGTCGCTCCCAGTTTGTCGGCAAGAACGTTGCCCTTATCAAGCAGTACCGGGAACTTGTAGCCGACCTCTTTCGCATCCGAGGTGACCCATTCGAGCGACTCGGTCGCATTCGAATTGATGCCGATAAATCGGATGCCGCGAGCCTCGTATTCCGCCGCGATCGCGTTGATGCGGTCATTGTAGGCTTTGACGACCGGGCACTGTGCCGAGACCCAAACGAGAACGGCGCCGTTCTTTCCCATCAGGCTCGACATCGAATGCTCCTTGCCGTCAATTCCGGTAAGTGTGAAATTCTCGATCTTTTGCCCGATCTCGATGCCGCCATCAGCGGAAACGGGTGTCAGGTTAAAAGCAAGAAGAGAGAACAGTGCAACGAATAAGAAAAGTTTACGCCTCATAGCTGGTTACTCCTTTTTGAAAAGATTCCTTTGATTGTAACAATCCGGGACCTCGCCCGACAATGAAAGTTCAAACGATTTTACGCTAATCCCGAAACAGAGTTTCGTTTGACCATAGAAAAAAGATTCGGCCGCTAAAGACATTATGCTGTCTTTGGCGGCCGTTATTCCGGTTTATGCAGCCTATTTTTGGCAGATATTGGCTTTCCCGTCCGGGCCTGGCGACCAGATCTTTGACACGGTCGACCAACGCTTCGTCCCGAAGTTCCATTCCTCCAGATAGCCGCCGTCGCGGTCATAACGCATCGTTTGCCCCGGCGAGAGGCGGTATTCGGTCTTGTCCGAGCCCGAAGCTTTCCGCATCCAAACGCTTCGCCCGCAGTTGTTTACAAGTGTTATGACGCTCGTGCCGCCGACCACGCCCATTGCGGCATCGCGGGCACTGACGTTGACCGAAGTTACACCACGCTTCGCCATCGCGTCATATGCTTCGTTCCCGTTCTTCTGATACCAGGCCCGGGCACCGCTTGCGATGACAAGCGTAAACGATCCCTTTGCCATCACCTCCGTCGCGTCCTTGAAATTATAGGACTTGAGTTGCAGCTCGATCTCGTGGCGGCCTTCGGGAAGCTTAGCAAGTTCCGCCGGAAGCCGCGTCGAGAAAAGATTCTTTCCGAAAGAGGGCACGTCGCCCGCCGGATCCGAGACGACCGGGATTATGATCGATGTTTGCTTTGAACCTCGAACGGCCGCAGTGTCAAAGCCGAACATATCTTCTTCAAGCATTTTGCCCTTCAAATAGAACTCGGCAACGAGCGTCACAGGCCTTTCATTTAGCGTCAGCATTCCGGAGATCGCCTGCGGAAAGGCGACGTGGGCATAGATAAAATCACCCGAGCTGAACTCGGCTGAGCCATCGGCGGCCTTGGCAGACTTGCTGAATTTGACCTCGCCGGTCTGTGCATGGGCAAGGGCGGCGAATACAACGGTAGCGCATAGCGCAAGGAGTATTTTCATTTTCATTGTGTAAAGGTTTCGCTGAGGTTGTTCGTAAAAGCTGTCGAATCGTAACGAAGTTCGGTTGTTTGAGTCAAACAAAAGCGACCGTTTTCCTAGCTGAAAATCCTAGGCACTCTCCTTTTAACGCTCTGGGGCAGAAGTATCTCCATCGCGTCGTCAACCGTGACTATTCCGGCGAGGTCGCCTTCGTCGTCGATAACCGGAAGTGCAAGCAGATTGTATTCGGAGATGGTCTGCGCGGCCTCCTTGGCCGCCTCCGCGGGATGTGCATAGCGAAATTCTGTTCGCATCACGTCCTCGAGCCGAGCTCCGGGATCGGCGAGGATCAGGCTACGGAGGCTAATAATACCCTTGAGCTTCCAGGAATCCTTTTTCTCAACCACATAGAGGTAATAGATCATATTGGGCGTCTCGGCCATTTCGCGGAGCCCGGCGATCGTTTCCGCCACTGTCAGATCTTTCGGAAAGGTAACGAACTCGGTCGTCATCAGTCCGCCGGCGGTGTCGTGGTCAAACCGCATCAGTTCGGCGACGTCTGCCTTTTCCTCGTCTTCCATCAGGTCAAAGAGTTCCTGGGCCTTGTCTTCGTCCATTTCGCCGAGCACATCGACGGCGTCGTCGGGCGACATCTCTTCGAGAATGTCAGCGGCCCTTTCTTTCTCGATCACCTCAAGAATTCGGGCTTGAGCTTCGGTTGACATCTCCTCAAGCGTGTCGGCGGCTACTTCGTCATCTAGGCTTTCGACTACTTCGGTCCGGTGGATCGGTGAGAGCGTTTCGGCAAGCTGGGCGATCTCAACCGGGTGGAGCCGCGAGAGTTTACTCTTCGACGATTTGAGCTGCACGGTAGCGGTTGCCGTATCGGTAGCAAGATAGCCGACGTCTGCCCAGTCGATCACTTCGACAACGCGTTCCGAGCCGAAAAAGCCCTTTGGCATCAGCCGACGGAAAAATCCGCGGATGCTGATGTCCGCACCCGAAACCCGCCAGTCGGCGCTCTGGCCAATAAGCTGAACGTCGTTAACGCGAACGACCCGCTTGCCGTCTACGTCGATGAGCTGATTGTCGAGCACGTCCTTGCCGAGCATCACCTCGCCTTCTCGCCGGTCAAAGGGATTAAGGTCAACCTTGGTCGAGCTCATCCGGGCACCGAACAGGCCAAACTCCTCAATGTTTCGCTGAGGTATGAAGAACATTCGCCGCCGGAGCTTGGCAACTACGCCGATGACCGGCGGGTAATCCTCGCTCCCATAGCGGACGAGAACGTCCCATATCAGAGCGATCTGTTCGCCCCGCGCGTCCATTATCGGTTCGCCAAGTACCTGCGAAAGATAAAGCATACGCGATAAAGATAACCGAAAGTGCCCGCCGCGAAAACCGCTCGGCGAAAAAGGTCTTCACAATCTCCGGGCGAGGTGATATTATGTTCAAGAGAGTTAAACGATGTTTGCTCTTAGCGAATTGATAAATCCTATCTTTCTTTGCTTATTTGCCGCACTTCAGCGGTGAATCGTCGTCGACCGACTTTATCCTGGGCACTCGCGCCCGAACCACCAAGATCGATGAAAACCCCATTAATTCTCGTCATCTTCCTCTCTACTCTCCCGTTAGCGGTATCTGCACAGACTCGCACATTTGATAATTGGGACTCGGCCAAGGGCGTAACGGTTTATCGGCCCGAAGAGCCGAAACCGGCTGTTGAGGCGCCGAAAACTAAACGGGTTCGCCGCAACGGAAGATGGGTAACGGTTCCGGTAACGCCGACGGCATCGACCCGGGCACGGAATACCGCATCGGCCTCCGATGGCCTCGCCGCCCGCGAATCGGCCAACGCACTTCGACTGCGGATGGGTTCAAACTCTAACCTGAAAGGCTTCACGACCGGCAACGCACTTCACGATTCCTATATCGTCCAGGCGAGCCTGAAGTACCGCATCGACCCGATGCTGATCTATGCACAGATGCATCAGGAATCGGCATTCAAGATCCGTGCGACCTCGCACAAAGGCGCAAGCGGGCTGATGCAGCTTATGCCGGCGACCGCTCGTCGCTTTGGAGTGACGAGCATTTACGACCCGAAGCAGAATGTCGAGGCCGGTGTTCGCTATATGCGGTGGCTTCTCGACTTTTTTGATCAGGACGTCGTCCTCGCACTTGCTGGCTATAACGCCGGCGAAGGCGCGGTCCTCAAATATGGACGGCGAGTTCCGCCGTATCGCGAAACACAAGAATATGTCCGCCGGATCGTTGGGCGGTACAACACCATCTCAAACCCGAGTTACTCAAGCTCGGCCCCGCGGCCGATGGTCGCGAAGGCCGGGGGCGTAGAGCAAAAGGACCCGCGGCCGCTTTCGATCTATGAACCGGCAACAATCGCGGTCCGCTTGCCCGACGGCAGAATGATGTTGGTCACACAGTAAGTTTTCTCCTCCATTGATTTAAAACTCGGCCGCCTTCGGGTGGCCTTTTTTGCGCGTGGCGATTGCAGGCGCCGGCGTGTTCACCTTAAACTCTCGATATGTTCTGCCCAAAATGCGGCTCCGAAAATGCCCCCGATTCGGTTTATTGCAAAAAGTGCGGTTCGGTCGTGGAACCTGAAGAGGAAACGCGCGTGGCCAAACGCAAAGAGGATCTGCCCGTTCGTGACTCGGCAGTGCCGTTATTCTCGATCAATCCGACCTTGCGATTCGTTTGGGCCGGCTATATCTTGACCGCGGCTGCCGCTTTTCTGATAGTCGCGTTTCTCTCAATACTTTTGCCAGCGGTTTCGCCGATCATTTTTGTGGTAATCGGCTTGTTGTTGCTCTTGATACCCGTCTATTTCCACGCCCGGCAAAAGCTCTCTCGATACACACTAACAACCGACAAACTTGAGATAGACCACGGTTTGATCTCCCGCACGACGACCAGCCTCCCGCTCACGCGTGTGCAGGATGTGACCGTCAAGTCGACGATCACTCAGCGGCTGCTCGGGCTAGGCGATATAATCGTCGACAACGCCGGGACGGACGGCGATCGGCTTGTCTTTGCCAATATCGACCGCCCGCGGAAGTATGCCGACATCTTGCTCGACCAAGTGCAGAAGAAGGCCGGCGACCGGTTTTAGTTGTTATGAAGAAGATCTTTGTTACCGGCGGTGCCGGATTTATTGGTTCGGCGTTCATTCGGCAGGTGCTTGATGAGCAGCCGGAGGTCGCGATAGTTGACTTTGACGCACTGACCTACGCCGGCAACCTGGAAAATCTCTCGGGCGTTGATCCGACGCGGCATCAGTTCATCAAAGGTGATATCTGCGACCGAACGGCGGTTCTCGAGGCGATGCCCGAAGGCTGCGACGCGGTCTTTAACTTTGCCGCCGAGTCGCACGTTGACCGCAGCATCCATTCGGCCGACGAGTTTCTGCGAACGAACATCATTGGCACTCAGGTCCTGCTCGATGCGGCAAGGGCGAAAGGCGTCCGGCGGTTTGTGCAGGTCTCGACCGACGAGGTGATGGGAACGCTGCCCGAGGATGATTCGGCGTTCTTCACCGAGGCCTCGCCGCTCGAGCCGAATTCGCCCTATGCGGCCTCAAAGGCTGCGGCCGAGTTTGTCGTCCGGGCCGCGAGAGAGACGTTCGGCGTCGATGCCGTCATCACCCGATGCGGCAACAACTACGGCCCGCGACAATTCCCGGAGAAGCTGATCCCGCTGATGATCGCCAACGCGATGAACGACGAGCCGCTGCCGGTCTACGGCGATGGACAAAATGTGCGCGATTGGATATTCGTTGACGACCATTGCCGGGCGATATGGCTCGCCTACGAAAAAGGAAATGCGGGCGAGGCGTACAACATCGGTGCCCGAAACGAACGCCGGAACCTTGAGGTGGTTAGGGCTATTCTCGACGCACTCGGCAAACCGGAGAGCCTGATCAGGTACGTTGATGACCGGCTCGGGCACGACCGCCGCTACGCCATCGACCCAATTAAGGCGGAAACCGAACTTGGCTGGCGGCCGCGTGTAACGTGGGAAGAAGGGCTCGCGGCGACGATCGATTGGTATCGCGAAAATCAGCCGTGGGTCGAGCACATCCGCAATGGCGCGTACCGCGAGTATTACAAGACGATGTACGGAACGGCACTGGGTTAAGGCAATGAAAAAGATCGCACTTTCACTAGCGGCAGTGTTTCTTGCTTGTTTGGCCGTTCCTGGTCAAAAGGCCGAACCGAACCGGATCAGCTTCGAGCGGGGCAAAACGTCCGCGACGGTAACTGGAACGCTTGCGAACAACGAGGAGATGGATCTCACCTTCGCGGCAAGAGCCGGGCAAACCGTGAAACTGAAAGTTACATCACAACCGAAAGGCAATTTGTTCGATTTTCGCATCGCGGGAGACGGTTTCGAACTCGAGACCGACTACGACAGCTACTCGGAATACAGCTTCACGGCGCCGGAGACGGGCGATTATCTTCTCTACGTCCGGAAGCGGCCGACCGAGCGGGTTCGCCGAGCGAAGTTTTTTATGCGTGTGGAAATAAATTAGCGATCACAGGAAATTAGAATCGGAGGAAAGATGAAAAGACTATTCGTATTCGCGTTGGCAGGGGCATTGGGGTTGGCGGCATTTACGTTTTCGGGCGCGGAGGCCGTTCAGCCAAACATCGAGGAACGCTTCTCGGCAGAGGCCGGAGCGACTGCGGCGGGCGAGACCGGCAAGTACGCATTTGACCGGGCACACTCGGCGATCGGCTTTCGCGTCAAGCACATGGGGCTGGTCGAGGTCCCGGGCTATTTCCGCGATTTCACGGGCGAGGTCAGCTACAACGCCGAGGACGTGACTAAGTCGTCCGTCTCGTTCACCGCTAAAATGACGAGCGTTGATACAGGCGTCGAAGCCCGTGATAATCACCTGCGTACAAAAGATTTTTTCGAGGTAGAAACTTACCCGGAAATGACTTTCACAAGCACAAAGGTCGAGAAGAGCGGGGATTCGCTGCGGGTGACCGGGAACCTGAAAATGAAGGATGTGACGAAGTCGATCACTTTTCCGGTCAGGGTAACGGGATTCCTGCCGGGCAATCAGCGTAACGGCCCACGGATGGGTGCCGTTGCCGAGACGACCATCAATCGGCGTGATTTCAACGTAAATTACGGCGGGAATCTTCCGGGAACTGAAACACCGGTGCTGTCAAATGACATCGCGGTCTGGCTGCAGATCGAAGCGATCAAGCCGCTCGAGGCAAAGCCGGCCGCGGCTCAATAGTCCGATCGAAAATCAAAACGGCCGGCTGAGAAGCCGGCCTTTCTTTTAGATTCTACGTTACATCAGTTCCTTGACGCCTCTTCGAAGGATATGTCGTAGATCGCGTAGCTCTCCCAGTCTTTGTAATCGAAGTGCCACCATTCATTGGCGTTGACGGTAAAGCCTTCGGCCTCCATCAGCCTGCGGAGCAGGTCGCGGTTCCTGCGTTCTTCCTCGGTGCCGCCGGCGTACTCGGGCGAGGCTCGCTCGGTGAATTCATCGTAGTCAGAAGGCATCGGGATCGGCTTGCCGGACTTTAGGTCGAAAATGCTCAGATCGACCGCACAGCCGCGGTTATGCTTTGATCCGCGTTCCGGATTGGCGACAAATTTACGCTTGTCCTCCGGTGTCACTTCCCAAAAAAGCTTCGTGATCGCCCACGGCCGGTAGCCGTCATAGATAACGAGTCCAAGCCCGTCGGCGGCAAGCTTTTTGTGAACCCTTACGACCGCTTCTGCCGCGGGCCGCTGGAGAAAAGCCCTGGCTTCGGGATAGACCTTTTTGCCGACAAAGTTGTTGTCGGTCGCATAGCGAATGTCGAGTTTTATGGTCGCGTCGAGCTTATTTAGTTCGATCAAATCTGCCTCTCGTTTGTTTTCTTCTTTTGGAGGGCCGTTTTGCCCCGATATTCCGATCGCACCCGCAAAAAAGAAAAGCACGGCCGCAATAAACAGCCGTCGCCTTTCTGCTGCGGTCTTCGCTATTTTCATCTTTACCTATTGATCGGCCGGCTTATCCTCGACGTAAGGCTCTTCGTCCTCATCGCGGATGATGACCTCGGTTCCGAACTTCTGATAGTCGCGAAAGCGGATCAGGTTCCGAGTCTCATAATTACGCGAGCCCTCGCGGATGGTCAAGCGAACATCGGAGACGAGCGGCAAAAGGTATCGCTCTTCAGCGATGACGGTCCAATCGTAGTCTATTATCCGGCGAGCAGCGGTGATGGGGAAATCTTTCGGAATGCCGACGGAGTCGCTCTCGATGCGAAGAACGCGTTTCAACTCGCGGTCGATCCACATCCGCCCGCGGATGCCCGTAACAGTGGACTGCGTATTGGCCCCGGTCGCGCGGATCTGCTGCCGGGCCTTTTCAACATCTATCTCAAAATCAAGCACGATCGCCCGCCGGCCGCGAAGCTCGTCCGTATCGACGAGCTCAAAGCGCGTTTCGCTCTCGGGCTTAAAGATCAGTGCAAGAACCGTGACGAACTCGCCGGTCGAACTCGTCCCGCCTACCTCTTCATATGTTCGTTTCGGCCCTTGATCTGCTTGAACGGCACCGTTTACCGAAAGGACCCGATATTCTTCCTCGCCGCTCGCACGGTAACTAACGCCAACGACCAGCCGGTCAAGATTGCGGAAGTTCCCGGTTCCGGCAAATGAAGCCGATCGCTGGATGAGCTGTTTGACCACGAAATCCGGCATCTGATCGACCGCCTCCAGCGTATTCGCCCGCGTCTCCTTTAAGATCGCATCAGTTTCGGCAGAGCTTGGCCGCTCGGCTGCGGTAGGATTTACGCGGCGACGCTCGGCTTCATCAAGTGCACGGCGAAGCTCCGGATCATTGCGGCTCTTTGTTCGCGTGAGCGAGCGGAGGCCATCGGTGAGAGCGAAGCCGATGCCGCGAACCCTCAGAGCTTCAAGGATCTCGGCCCGGTCGCTCGACCTTGCCTCAAGGGCGTAGAGCAGGCGGACGTATTCCTGCTGGGTCAGCGGCTTTTCCTGTGCCGCGGCCGGCAAAGCGAGAAGTAGTGCTAGAGAGAGAACGATAAAGATCTTCATTGAATCTTGTGATGCCGCCGGTCAAGCGGCGGTTTGCCCTTCTCCTCTTATAAGGACGGGCAATAAAACGGGCGGAACGCTTTTTCGACGCTCCGCCCAGTTATGATATCTCAGAAACCGTGGATCAGCTTAGTTGACCCACTCTTCATCGTAGTTAAGCTGCCAGTGGCGGGTTGCCCAGCGTTCGGCGGCTTCCATTGCAGTAGATCTCCACTTCTTCGCATTCTGGAGAATAGACAAAGCTGCGAGCGGCTTGCTCGGATCGCGTTCAACACGGATGACCCGGGTCGTAACGTCGATTATCGGCTTATCTTCTTCCAGGACCCGAAGGCGGACCTCGCTTCCGACCGGCGGAAGCACCTCAAGATTGACCAGTGCGCTGGTTTCGCCGATATTCTCGGTCGTTCCGGCAACGCTGACCCTTTTTCCACTTTCACCATCGGTCCATGAGACCTTTACCGGCATATTTGCCAATATGCGATGATGAAGGGGCGTCTTATAAGACGAAGTTGCGTACTCTATTTGTGCCATATTAGAAAAATCCCCCTTGTTTCCTATTCCAAAATCGATAATCAAATTCCCTGCAGGTGAAAAATGCCCGGCAAATCTATGGCATTTTTACAAAAAAGTCAACTTTCAAGACGCCCCATTTCGGCAACTTGAAAAAACTTTACTGAGAGCCTTTGATGCCGGAAAATCATGAAAAGGTTTTCCGCAGAAAAAATGAGTCAAAAAACTCCGTAATACCTATGCCTTTCGCCCTTTTTTCTCGCACAGATTCAAACGGGAAAGGACAAAATTTCCGAACTGTTAACTTTCCGGTAACTTAAGCAAGATAAGCTTTTACGCTCGCTTATCCAATTTGCACTGCCGCCGCTTTTGCGGAACTCAAATTGCGTCATTAAGGTTTGAAAACGCAGATCAGCCTTCCCACATTGTCCCGTCTGGAGTTACTCCGGTATCGGATCAAGACGCTAAAGGTCTGTGAATGCAATGGTAATCAAGATTTTCGTATTACGAGCGCAAGCCGGGATCAAATAGACGGCCGCTCGGTGAAATTCAAAAAACAGGAAAAAAATCCGAAAAATTCGAGAAAGTGGATTTCTCACGGTGTCGGACAGGATCTTTTCCTCAGCTTTTTCGAAGAAAAAGAAGTTTGGAGATGGTTACAAGGCGGGTTTTCGATGGATTTCAAAAACAGGCTCAGAAAAATAAAGAGTTAACCTGGAATTCACATCAGCAAAATAGACTTTAGAGTTTCATTCAGCGTCGCCTCGAGCTTTTAATACAAAACCGTCGCTGAATGAAAAAACGACAGGAATAAAAAAAATGGAACAAAACAGAACGATCAAAGCGCTATCAAGGGCCGGGTTCTGCATCGCATTTGTGATCGCGGCCGTCCTCATTCAATCGGGTGCTGTTTTCGCTCAGGTAACGACGTCTGCTATTTCCGGCCGCGTTACTGACGGAACCGGAAACCCGGTTGCGGGTGTAACTATAGAAGCTGTTCACGTACCTTCGGGTTCGGCTTACAGCACAACATCGAACTCATCCGGATTTTATAATCTTCCGGCCGTTCGCGTTGGCGGCCCTTATACGGTCAAGGCCATCGCAGCCGGATTTAATGAACAGACCCGAGAGAACATTCAGCTCGGCCTCGGTACGACCGGCACGGTCAATTTTGACCTTAGTGCGGCAATTGACGTTGAGGTCACGGTCGAAGCCGATCAGATCTTTTCGGAAGAACGGACCGGTGCCTCGACCAACGTCGACCGGCAGTTGGTCACGAACCTGCCGACCCTTGGCCGTACGATCAATGACTTTACCCGTCTGACGCCGCAAGCCGGCGGCGGAGGTACCTTTGCCGGACAGGATAACCGGCTCAACAACATCACGGTTGACGGTTCTTACTTCAACAACTCATTCGGTCTGGCCGGACAGCCGGGGCAGCGAACCGGCGTTTCGCCGATCTCGCTTGATGCGATCGAAGAGTTTCAGGTAAACGTAGCTCCGTACGATGTCCGCCAGGGCAACTTCACCGGTGCCGGCGTCAACACCGTTACCCGGAGCGGTACGAATGATTATCGCGGATCGGTCTACTACATCTATCGGACGCCCGGACTTACCGGTAAAGATGCCGGCGACAACGAGATCAACCGCGGCGAGTTTGACTATCGTACGTGGGGATTCCGCGTCGGAGGTCCGTTGCCTTTCTTCCGATTTGGTGAAGGCGGCCCGGGTTTCATTACGGGTAAGGATAAGCTGTTCTTCTTCTTCAGTTATGAGGACGAGAAGCTTTCAGGCCCTGGTCTTTCGCTTCGGCCTCGCCAGGCCGGTGAAACCGCCGGCGGCAGCGTTTCCCGCGTGCTACAATCCGACCTGGAACAGGTGAGCAATTTTGTTCGCACCAATTTCGGTTACGAGACCGGTCCGATCACCGGCTACAACAGCGATACCGTCGGTAAAAAGTATCTCTTCCGTACGGACTACAACATCAACGTCAACAACAAGGTCAATTTCCGTTACATTCAGCTCGATTCGAATACTGACGTACCGCTCTCGACCTCGTCGTCACTCGGTTTCGGCCGGTCACGAGCCCCGAGCGGAGCGTTCACTTATCAGAATTCGAACTACAAGATCCTTGAGAACATCCGTTCGTGGGTCGGTGAGTGGACAAGCGTCTTCAGCCCCCGAGTTTCGAACAGCCTGCTTATGGGCTTTACGAAGCAAGACGAAAGCCGCGACTCGCTCGGCACGATATTCCCGTTCATTGACATTCTTGAGGGTGGCTCGACCTACATTTCGCTCGGTTTTGAACCGTTCACACCGAACAACGAACTGCGTTACAAGTCGTTCCAGGTTCAGGACAACCTTTCGTTCTTCCTCGATCGGCACAACATAACGGCCGGTGTCAGCTACGAGAATTATCGTTCAGAGAACGTATTCTTCCCGGGCTCGCAGAGTGCTTACGTTTACAACTCGCTCGCCGATTTCTTCGAGGATGCGAACGGATTTCTTGCGAATCCGAACCGGACAACATCGCCGGTCAATCTGCGACGCTTCCAGGTTCGCTGGTCGAACATTCCCGGCCTCGATAAGCCGCTTCAGCCGTTGGAGGTCCAGTACGTTGGCTTCTATGGCCAGGATCAGTGGAAGGTAGCGGACAATTTCTCGCTTACCTACGGCCTTCGTATGGACGTTCCGTTCTTCGGAGATACCGGCTTTACGAATGCTCAGGCGAACGGCTTTACGTTCCGCGATGAGACGGGGGCTTCGGTACAATACCAGACACAGCAGCTCCCCGAGGCGAACATTCTTTGGTCGCCCCGCGTTGGCTTTAACTGGACCCCATTCAACAAGTCATGGTTGCAGGTTCGCGGCGGAACCGGAGTTTTCACCGGCCGTCCGGCGTACGTCTGGATCTCGAATCA
This sequence comes from Acidobacteriota bacterium, assembly GCA_016716435.1. Classification (NCBI taxonomy): domain Bacteria; kingdom Pseudomonadati; phylum Acidobacteriota; species Acidobacteriota bacterium. The sequence continues at coordinate 147,860 of JADJWI010000007.1, forward strand.
GATCGGTGAGAACGGTATCCTGACCGGATTCGAGCAGCGTGACAACACGACGACCCGCCCGTTCAACCCGAATCCGGATTTCTATAAGCAACCGGCGACGGGCCTGCCGGCAGCAAGCTACGGATTGGCGATTACGAATCCGGATTTCCGTTTCCCGCAGATCTGGCGTTCGTCGGTCGGTGTGGATGTTCGCATGCCGCTGGGTTTCATCGGTGGTGTTGAGTACATCTATAACCGCGATGTCAATGGCGTTTATTACATCAACGCCAATCTCGCCCCGGCAAACACCGCATTCACAGGCGTCGACGCAAGGCCGCGTTGGACGACCTCGAACCGCATCAACAGCAACGTCACGAGTGCGATCGTTCTGAAAAACCAGGACGTTGGACGTTCATCGAACCTCGCCTTCACCCTGGAGCGGCCGTTCAAGAACGGGCTCTATTTGAAGGCTGCCTACAGCTACGGTGAGTCGAAGAACACTGTTGACCCGGGTTCGATCGCATTTGGCTCGTGGAACAACAACCCGCATCCGGGCGACCCGAATAACCCCGGCCTCGGCTACAGCTTTGCTTCGCCGCGGAACCGGATATTCGGTGTGTTTTCATACCGGAAAGAGTACTTCAAGTTCGGTGCCACTTCCGTTTCGATGTTCTGGGAAACGCGAAATGGCGGCAACGGAAGTTACCGCTTTTCGGGCGACCTGAACGGCGATGGCGGAACCAGCAACGACCTGATCTATATTCCGCGGGATGCTTCGGAAATGAATTTCGAGGAATTTACTTCCAGTGGAACTACATTCACCGTTGCACAACAGCAGGCCGCATGGGAGAGTTTCATCCAGCAAGATGATTACCTATCGAAGAACCGTGGCGGCTATGCTCAGCGCGGAGCGGCGTTCCTGCCGTTTGAGACCCGCGTTGACCTCAACCTGACGCAAGAGGTTTTCCTCAAAGCGTTCGGCCGGACGCACAGGTTCCAGGTCAGGGCTGACGTACTCAACTTCGGCAACCTTCTCGACAAGGATTGGGGAGTTGGGCAGGCCTTTACCTCAACTCAACCGCTTATCGCTCGAGGAGCAGACGCTGATGGACGGGCTCGGTACCGCCTGAGGAACAACGGAAACCAACTGATCTCTTCGCCTTATGAAAAGACGGCGACCATCGGTGATGTTTACCGGGTGCAGTTGACCTTCCGTTATATCTTCGACTAACACGCTCGATCTTCGGATCGAACGGCTAAGCTAATGACGCCCTCCGAGTTCGCTCGGAGGGCTTTTTTGCGGCTTCTAGATCTGAGCCCGGCCGGCGGTTGCTTTTGCTATCGCTTGGGCTCGAAACTAGAATAGACAGAGCCCTTCAATGCGCATTCTTCAGATATCTTCCGCAAGGACCTACGGCGGCGGCGAGCGTCACGTGATCGACCTCAGCCGCGGCCTGCACGAGCGTGGCCACGAGATCTTCGCGGCCGTTCGCCCGACGTGTACCTGGCGAAAGCGGCTTGATTTTCTTCCCGAGCAGAACATTTTTAATGTCTCTATCCGCAACTCTTTCGGTGTTCTGAGTGCGATGCGGATCGCAGAATTCGTTCGCGATAACGACATCGAACTGATCCATGCCCACGTCGCTCGCGACTATATTCCGGCGAGCATTGCCTGCATGGCCGCGAAAAAGTCGCAATATTTGGTGACGCGCCATGTGATGTTCCCGCTCAAGCCGTTCAATAAATTCGCCCTCCGCAACTGCGCGCGGTTCGTCGGAGTTTCGGACGCGGTCGGCGTCGAGCTAAGACGGCTTTTCGCCAAGGACCGGGTTCGCGTCATCCCGAACGGCATCGACCTCGAGCGATACAAGGCAGATTCAAGCCCGAAGAAGAGAGCAGATTTTCGTGAGTTTCACAGCATCCCGGCGGGTGCCCAGTTGGTCGGGGCACTCGGGGAGCTGAAAGAGCAAAAGGGCCAACGTGACCTTGTGCTCTCCGCTCATGAGGTGCTGAAAGATGTGCCCAATGCCTATTTTGTGATCGTCGGGCAAGACCACTCGCTCGACGGCCGCTTTCGCCGCGAGCTGAAGCGATTGGCGTCGGTGATGGGGATGGAGCAGCGATTTCTATGGCTCGATTGGCTAGAGGACACGTCCGAGTTCTTTGCAGCCATCGACCTTTTCATCTCGCCTTCGCATAGCGAGAGTTTCGGCCTTGCGATCCTGGAGGCGATGGCGTTTGGCATTGCGGTCGTCGCGACCGAGACCGAAGGGGCGAAGCAGCTTCTCGGCGAGACGGACCAGCTCGTGCCGGTTCGCGATCCGCTTAAGCTTTCGCGGGCGATCGTTCGCTTTTTGACAGGCGACCTCGACCGAATGGAAGCCGCGGCCAGCGGAAAGATGCGGGCCGATGAGAAATACTCGCTTGCGAAAATGCTCGATGCGACCGAGGCACTTTACCGGGAGATCATTGCCGAAAAGGCTTGATGCCCGGGATAGAATAGCCGCGGGCCCTTTGTGAATTCACTTTCGATGATAGAACTCGATAGAAACATCTGCAGCGACCCGGCCGAAGCTGCCTCACGCGAATGGCTTGAGACGAACGGCATCGGCGGCTTTGCCTCGGGAACGGTCGCCGGCATCCGAACTCGGCGATATCACGCGTTGCTGACAGCCGCCACGCGGCCACCGCTCGGGCGTATCGCAATGCTCTCGAAATACGAGGAAACGCTTGTCGTCGGCGGCGAACGTTTCGAGCTTTCGGCAAATCGCTACCCCGGAAAGACGCATCCCGAGGGCTTTCGGTTCTTATCATCATTCCGGCTCGATCCATTCCCGATCTGGACGTATGAAGCAGGCGGCATCGTGCTTGAAAAACGCCTCTTTATGCCGCACGGCCGGAACGCGGTTGTTTGCGTTTGGGAGCTGAAAAGCCGCTTGGCCGAAGGCGTTGGGCTTGAACTCCGTCCGCTGGTTTCCTTCGTTGATTACCACCACCTGCAGCGTGCCGACAAAAATTTCGACGGCCGTTTCACGGAGAACGAAGGCAGTATCAGCCTCCGGCCTTACGCGGACCTGCCCGAGCTATACATCGGCCACAACGCCGCTCGGATCGAGAAAACCGGGCATTGGTATCGCGATTTTGAGCTTGCGATCGAGCAGGAACGCGGCTTCGACCACCGCGAAGATCTCTTTCAGCCATTTGCACTAACGTTCGACCTGGCAAAACCGGCGGTTGCAATAGCTTCGACCGATGTTTTCAAGCATTCAGCCGCAGCGGAGCTTGAGGCAAGCGAAAAGAAGCGGCGGGCAGATCTGATCGCGATGGCCGGTGTCGAAACCGACGTTGAAATGCAGCTTGTCCTGGCGGCGGACCAGTTCATCGTTGCCCGCGGCTCGGGGCACACGATCATTGCCGGTTACCCGTGGTTCTCGGATTGGGGCCGCGATACGATGATCGCTCTTCCGGGCCTGACGCTTGCGACCGGCCGGCCCGAGGTCGCGAAGAGCATCATCCTCGAGTTTGCGAACCACATCTCGGAGGGAATGCTCCCTAACCGCTTTCCCGATGCGGGCGATACGGCCGAGTACAATACGGTCGATGCGACACTCTGGTATTTCGAGGCTGTCCGGGCCTATGCCGAGGAAACGGGCGACTACGACCTAGTCGAGGAAGAGCTTTACGTGAAGCTCGCCGATATCATCGCTTGGCACCTTCGCGGCACTCGCTACGGGATACATCTCGATACTGATGGCCTGCTCTACGCTGGCGAATCCGGGCACCAGCTTACCTGGATGGACGCGAAGATCGGCGACCTTGTGATCACACCGCGGACGGGCAAGCCGGTCGAGATACAGGCGCTTTGGTACAACGCTCTACGAATAATGGCCGACCTGGCCGACCGCTTTGGCCACGACGAGGACAAGCAACGGTTCGTCGCAATGGCCGACCTCGCCAAGCTTAGTTTCAATGGTCTTTTTTGGAATGAGGACGAGCAGTGTCTCTTTGACGTCATCGCAAACGGCACACGTGATGCGTCCGTCCGGCCGAATCAGATCTTTGCTGTCTCGCTTGCCCATCCGATCCTCGAACGGCGGCGTTGGCAGCCGGTCGTCGATAAGGTCCGCCGGGAGTTGCTGACGCCCGTCGGGCTGCGGTCGCTTTCGCCAAATGATCCGGCTTACGTTCCACATTACCTGGGCCCGCCCTTTGCCCGCGATTCGGCCTACCATCAGGGCACTGTTTGGGGTTGGCTGATCGGGCCGTTCATTGATGCTTTCCGGAAGGCATATGCGGACGAGGAAGCCGAGATCGCCGCGATGCTTGCGGGCTTTGAAACTCACCTTTACGAAGCCGGGCTCGGGCAGGTCTCCGAGATATTCGACGCCGAACCGCCGCACGCCCCGCGGGGCTGCCCGGCACAGGCCTGGAGCGTGGCGGAGATCTTGAGGGTTCTGCGGGCCTGATCTGCTCTATTTCTGATGCGCCGAACGATCAGAAAGGAAGCCAAGATGCGAGGCAGGAATCGATCCGGCCGCGAACAGCCTCAAGTTCCTCTTCAGCCTTTTGCCTCGAAGACGATCCTATGGCTGGCAAGTAAAGTTCCGAAGAACGCGACCTGATTCTCATCCGAACGATCATTGCCCGGCTGCGAACGCCTTTTGCTTACCAAAGCTCTGCCGATCGGCGAAGACTATATCGTTATACGAGATCGGCGGCGTCTGGACGTTCGCGTCGTTTCTGCCAATGTCATTATCGCCGACAGTGAAGCCGAGTATCGGCACAAGCATGTCGTTGCTCAGCGCCTTAAGCGCCCACATCGCAACCCGCGTCCAGCCGGGCAGATGACCGTTCCAATGTTCGGTCATCGGACGCGGACCGAGGCCGTCTTCGGCATCAAAGAAAATACGGTCTGACCAAGAACGGCGACCGTCCGGAAATTCCGGAAAAACTCCGAGTATCTGCGACATTGACCGAAGCTGCCGCGAAGGCAGCGGTTTGTGATAATCCGGCAGCACGACGACCTCGCTCTTTTTATCGATGCGGACCTCGCTTACAAACTCGCTAAATGATGTCGCGTTCGTCACATTTATCATTGTATTCGCCTGACAGCAATGGCGATCGCCGCCCGAGACAAGCGGAAGAACGCATGCATCGGCGAGATCGGTCACGGCTTTATTTTCTGCCATCGATCGAAAGCCGTTGATCTCTAGTGCGTGTATCCAGCATCCGTGCTTTCGCAAAAAGTCGTGAAGGGCGGCTTCGTGCTTTCGCTGGCCGATCATCTCGATGTCCCAGATCGGATGGTTGAGAACTATAAGCATTTCCGGGATGTCGTGCATCATCGAAAAAAGCTCGGATAGCCTTTCGTCGTCGGGCCCATCCGTGGCGAAGGTGTAATCAAGCAGAAGTTTCGTGATCTCGGCCGCTCGATCCTCCGGCATATTGTGTACGCCGAGGTGAAAGAATGCCTCTCCGAATGGCACGGTCCACTCCATTGATATCGGTGCAAAGCGGTTAGGCTCGCGGTCGCCTATCTCTCCGGCTGCCTCGATGCTGTCATGATCGGTAACGGATACGATAGGCATCAGGCCAAGCCGTTCGATCGACGATGCTTCGCTGTCATATACCTGTTGACCGCTCAGCGGCGGAGTCCAATAACCGATGTTGAAATTCGGGAGACGGCCTTCGGATTCTTCGAACCGTTTCATTTTTCGTTTCCAGACCGAAGAAAGGATAGGAATTCGTTCGGCATAATAGGGAACAAAATCGAGGATCTCTTTTGAATGCATGCTGTGGCAATGCATTGAGATACCTGTTTGGCCGAGCATGCCTGGCTTAGCGCCCGATTCAATAATATGGACATTTGAGTTTGAGGATCTCATATATTATCTCCGTTGATGGCGCACAAATGGGAACGCCCGGATGTGTATGCCGGGCGTTCTGATCTGGTGAATGAAATCGTTGGGGCTGTGAGACCTTTCCTGCAAAGCTTGCAGGATTTTGATCGGTCTGCAGTGTATCCTGCGGCCGCGAATTGTTTTGACCCGTTGCAGTTCACAAAAAAGGCGTTTGCTGATCGCTTCGGTAAGGTCAAGGTTAAATAAAACAGATGTCTAGAGAGTTAATTGGGATTTACCTTTTCGTTAATTATTAGCGATCCCTCGAGCGAAAGAAGTCGGCGTTAGTTCAATCTTGACTAAAAAGTAATGAATTGAGACAATTTGGTTATTGTTCAGTAACAAGAGCTTTTAGGTGTTTGGCTTATGAAAATTTCGGCACAGGAAGAATACGGGTTGCGTTGCCTCGTTCAGCTCGCAAATCTGCCAGCCGGCGAATCGCTAACGCTGCCGCAGATCGCGGAACGCGAAGGCATCTCGGCGGCAAATGCCGGCAAGCTGATGTGGCTTTTGAATAAGGCCGGGTTTGTAAATTCGACCCGCGGTACCAAGGGCGGCTATTTTCTCGCCCGGCCGGCCGATGACATTTACCTGAACGAGATCATCAAGGTTTTGGACGAGGACGTCCTCAGCTCGCACTGCGATAGCTACACCGGCGTGCTCGATACGTGTATCCATACGGGCGATTGCGGAATCCGGCCGGTGATCGTCGGGCTCCACGAGATAGTCGAGAACGCTCTCTCGCGGATAACGCTTGCGAGCCTCGTGGGCAATGAAAAAACAGTGGACGCGATGTTCCACAAGATACAGGGAATCCACCGGACGATCGAACCATTGGGAAATTAGCCACTGAGGGCACAGAGGACACGGAGGTATCTCAACAGGATTTACAGGATCGGGAGGATGTTTCGAATCATCGTGGAAGAGAATCTCAGTGATCTCTGTGTTCTCCGTGGCAAAAAATCAACATGAGTACAGCAACAGAATTACTTACAAACAGGGAATACAAATACGGGTTTGTCACCGACATTGAATCGGACGTCATCCCGAAGGGGCTTTCGGAAGATACCGTACGGCTGATCTCTTCAAAAAAGAATGAGCCCGAGTGGCTGCTTGAGTTTCGGCTCAAGGCTTATCGCCATTGGCTGAAGATGGAAGAGCCGAAGGCCTGGCCAAACTTCGAATACCCGGCGATCGATTTTCAGGACATGTCCTACTATTCGGCGCCGCGGCAGAAGCCGAAAAAGGCCTCAATGGACGAGGTCGATCCGGAGCTGTTGAAAACGTTTGAAAAGCTCGGCATTCCGCTTTCGGAGCAAAAGTTGCTGGCGAATGTGGCGGTCGATGCGGTCTTCGATTCGGTCTCGGTCGCGACGACGTTCAAAAAGAAGTTGCTCGACGCCGGCGTTATATTTTGCTCATTTACCGAGGCGGTCGCCGATTACCCGGAGCTGATTAAGAAGTATTTGGGCTCTGTGGTACCGACGGGCGATAACTATTACGCGGCACTGAACTCGGCGGTATTTTCGGACGGTTCGTTCGTCTTTATCCCGAAAGGCGTCCGCTGCCCGATGGAGCTTTCGACCTATTTCCGCATCAACACGCAGGAATCAGGGCAGTTTGAACGCACGCTGATCGTCGCAGAAGAAGGTGGTTACGTTGCCTACAACGAAGGCTGCACGGCACCGCAGTTTGACACGAACCAGCTTCACGCTGCTGTCGTCGAGCTTGTCGCTTTGGACGACGCGGAGATCAAATACTCGACCGTCCAGAACTGGTACGCCGGCGACGAGACGGGCAAGGGCGGCATTTATAATTTTGTGACGAAGCGCGGCGCGTGCCGCGGCGTTAATTCGAAGATCTCGTGGACACAGGTCGAGACCGGTTCGGCGATAACGTGGAAATATCCGAGCGTTATCCTGCAGGGCGACAATTCGATCGGCGAGTTTTACTCTGTTGCGTTGACGAACAACGCTCAGATCGCCGACACCGGCACGAAGATGATCCATCTTGGTAAAAACACCAAATCGACGATCATCTCGAAGGGCATCTCGGCCGGGAAGTCGAACAACAGCTATCGCGGCCTGGTCAAAATAATGCCAAAGGCGACGGGCGCCCGAAACTACACGCAGTGCGACTCGATGCTGATCGGCGGCAAGAGCGAGGCGAACACGTTCCCATATATCGAGGTGATGAACAACACCGCCAAGGTCGAGCACGAAGCCACGACATCGAAGATCAGCGAGGATCAGCTCTTTTACCTGCAGCAACGCGGCATCTCGCAAGAAGACGCCGTCTCGCTCATCATCAATGGCTTCTGCAAAGAGGTCTTCCGCGAACTCCCGATGGAATACGCAGTCGAAGCGACGAAGTTGCTGGGATTGAAGCTTGAAGGAAGCGTTGGGTAGATCGTCGGATGGATATCATCACCAAAAGGCATTGGCGCGGGTGGAATAGCGACGACGAGAAGGAGGCTAAATGGGCCGAAAAGAGTGCCGAAGCGAATATCGCGGTTTATGCCGAGCGGCTTGAGCAACTTCGGCCTCGATTGGGACAGAGAAACTATAAGTTCTTCAAAAACGGCTTGCACGATGCAAGGCTAATCTCGTTTGCGACCGGCGACGGGCTGCATATCGATCTCGAAAGTGGCAAACCGGCATCGATAAAGGATTTCTACCGTACTAGTGCCGAGATCAAGGTTCTAAGTGCTGATTTTGATGCGATCTATCATTTGAGGTATGTAAATGTCTCCAAGTCGGTATTTGATTTTCCTAGCGACGATCCGCTCTGGGGAAACAACTTTGGCGATTGGGGATATGACGAACTCTCGGAGGTCAATGAAAAGAAACTTCGGCATGAGATCCTTTTCAGCTCAGGTAGTACGATTTTGATCGAGTTTGAAAAATTTTCATTTAGAAAGACGAAGTACAATGGGAGTCGATGTTAGCGGGTCGGCGCGAGAATACGCGGCCAAAGCGAATAAGCTTTAGAAGTTGAAACTCGATGGGAGTGCTGGGTAAGAAGATTTGAACGCCGTTAGGCGTGGAATGTTTATAGCAAGCGTAGCGATTCAAAATGAGCGAGTTCCGTAGGAACGGCATATAGCTTCAAAGATTGAGTGTGTCGCTCCTATGGAGCTCTTACAATTCGATTCGGCTCAAGTGCTATAAATATTCCGCTCCTTCGGAGCTAAAGAATAGGGAAGGATGGCGAACACGTATTCTCAAATTTATATTCAGATAGTGTTCGCGGTTAGCGGTCGGGAGAATTTAATCGCAAAGGAATGGAAGGCTGAACTCTACAAGTACATGACCGGAATCGTCACCAATCACGGCCAAAAAATTGTTGGCGATAAATGGTGTTGCGGATCACGTTCACATTCTTTTGAATATTAAGCCAAATATCGCCCTGTCTGACCTGGTTCGAGACATCAAGGCGAACTCCAGCAGATGGATAAGTGAAAGGAAACTCGTACGCGGAAAATTTCAATGGCAAGAGGGCTTCGGGGCATTTTCGTATTCGATCTCACAGTTGGATGATGTCATCGACTACATACGGCGTCAGGAGTCGCATCATGAAGAGCGGACCGTCAAACAAGAGTATTTGGCCTATCTCGACCGATTCAAGGTGGATTTCGATGAACGATTTGTCTTTGATTGGATCGATGAGTGATCGAAGTTGACCGGCTCCGGAATGTGGCTTCAACGAATTGAATTTGGCTTTTAGCGTGCACTCACGCTTACTTCTGATCTTTGAAAACTAAATAGCTGTTTCTTGACATCCTTCCTTACTTTTTGGTAAGGTTTCGCTAGGTGAAAGGGGAGTAGATCGCCTTCGGGTTGACAGTGCCGTCACTACGAACACGCAAAAGTGTTCCGGCCTGTCAGTAAAGCTTCGAGACCTTTCGCAGGATTGTCGTAAGAACAATTTCTGCGAAAGGTCTTTTTCTTTTGCCTGAACGAACGAGGGGAAGTATGAAAAACCTGTTGTTAATGATCGCAGTTCTCGCGATTGCTGTTAGTCCGTCGCTTGCACAGGACGACGACGATACAGATGTCCAATTTTGGAATGAGACCCAGGTCGTTGTGCCTTTCGGCAAGAAGCGGGAATGGTCGGCGGCGTTCTCAACCGTTGGCCGGTTCGGCGACAACATGTCACGGGCCAATGATGTCCGGGTAGGTTTCACGCTGACCCGAAAGATGAACAAGTATCTTTCGTTGGGCGGGGCTTACATTTACCGGTACACGAGCCCGTCGGCGGGTGTTGATCGGTACGAGACCCGTTATCTGGGCATCGCATCGGTGAACGTACCGCTGAACGAAAAGTGGACTTTTGTGAATCGGAATATGTTTCAGTACGAGAACAGGCATTCTCGTTCTGACCGTAGGACGATACGCAGCCGGGCCGGCCTCGAACGCGAGGTCACGTTCGCAAAACGTAAATTCGAACCATTTGGCACGATCGAGTTTACGCTTGACGCAAACGCCCGGGAGGTGACGCGGATCCGTTCTCAGTTGGGAGTTTCGCATAAGTTCAACAAAACGGTCTCGGCAAGTGTCTTTTATCTTCGCCAAGACGAGCTTCGGGGAGGAAGCCCGCAGGCAATAAACGCCCTCGGGACAAGCCTCCGGTTCACTGTCAGATAAAAAACGAGCATAAGGAAGGAAATCAATGAAAACGATCAAACTACTAATTTTTACGTTGGTGTTCAGTATCTCGGTGGTTCCGGCAATTGCCCAGAAGTCCGCCGGCTATGGAGTCCAGACAAAGGCTTCTCAGGCCGCGATGACCCCGCAGCAGGCACTCCAGCTGCTCAAGGACGGAAACGGGAGATTCGTTGCCGGCAAGCCCAAGAATCAGAAGAACTACCGCAAACAGGTATCCTTTACGGCCCAGGGGCAGTTTCCCTATGCCGCGATCCTGAGCTGCCTTGATTCGCGTGTTGCGGTCGAAGAGATCTTCGACCTCAACAATGGAGATTCGTTCAATGGCCGCGTTGCCGGCAACGTTATGAACCCGGATATGCTCGGGAGCTTTGAGTTTGCTACGAAGCTCGCCGGTGCAAAGGTCGTAATGGTTCTCGGGCACTCGAAGTGCGGTGCGGTGATGGGTGCTTGCGACCGTGCGGAGATGGGGAATCTGACCGGACTTCTTGACCGCATAGAGCCGGCCGTTGACCTGATCTCGGCCAACTGGCGTGATGGGGACAAGAACTCAAAGAATTCGAATTTCGTTGAGGCCGTTGGCCGCAAGAACGTCGAGCTCGTGATGGAGAACATCAAGAAGGAAAGCCCGATCCTCAAGGAAATGATCGAAAAGGGGCAGATCATCCTTGTCGGCGGCATTTATGACCTCGAGACCGGAAAGGTCGAGTTCATCGGCTAAGCCGGAAAACAACTGTAGAAACAGCTAACACAGGCCTTGCTGAGCGGAAGTTGCTCAAGCGGGCCTGTGTTTTATTTGACGGGTGATGCGATGTTGCCGCAATTGGGCGAAATAGGTTTAGGATAAGGCTATGGAAAATGCAACGGCAGCGGTGCTTGATGGCCTAGGCTGGATCGGGGCTGCGTTTATACTTACGGGGTATTTGCTTGTCTCGTTCAGAAAGATCGCTCCGGATTCTTACGCGTATCAGGGGCTGAACATCTCGGCAAGCATTTTGCTCCTGATCAATACGATGTATTACGGGGCGTATCCATCGAGCTTTGTGAACGCGGTCTGGGCCGTTATCGGTGTTGTAGCGGTCGCGGCAGTGGTGAGAAAAAATGCGAAGAATATCAGTTGAAGGGATTCCGGAGCCGAAAGGGCGTTATTCGCCCGGCAATTAGAATGGCGGGTTGATATGTGCGTCGGGGCAGCCGCCACTAGAATACGCGGTGGAAGCGACAAAGTTGTCGGGGTTGAAGCTTGAAGGAAGTGCAGGGCAGAGCTTATGCGGATTTCTAAATTTCTATCGCTTTTTACTGTGGTTTTTCTGACGTCAAGTCTTGCCGTTGCCCAATGCCGAGACGAAGGATGTGGGCTGGTCATTCGAGCCAAAGTCGCGAAAATTGAAGTTGATAGAAGCGATAGGGATTACGTTAGATTCAAAATCGGTCTTGATGTCGAATTCTCCAATGAAGGTGACAGGCCTATCATTTTGTTCAGGCCTCAAGATAAAAGCGGATACGTGCTGGGTGGTTGGCACGTATATCTGGAGGACGAGAAAAAAACTCGGCGCTCGCTGTTGATCGAAGGATACTGGCAGTCCGTTTCCGGTAGTGAAGAGTATCGAGATCTGGCGAAGAAGCTGGATAAAAAGACTCCGCCGTCCGAATATACGTTGACTCTTCAGCCAAGTGAAATTTGGAAATCAAGCGGTAATGTTCAGCTCAGATTTGAGTCAAAGGGCCCGAAATACACGTGTTGTGTTGCCTGGGATGAGATAAGTACATTTCCATCGAAGGAATTTCAAATGCGCATTACGTACGAGCTTTCCCCTTGGAACATTGAATATTTCAAGCCGAATTTGATCCGCAAATTACAGAAGCGGTGGAAGGGCTACGGTAACGTTTTGGTTGAAAAGGAAAAGGAAGGAAGGTTTGACCACTTCCGATTTTCATCTGAGCCGATATCGGTTGACTTTAGTAAAGCGACAGAATTACAGAAACCTTGAAGACAAGAATGAAAAGGATTCAACCACCAAACCAGCCACAGCCGAAAGGGCATTATTCGCCGGGCGTTGAGCATAACGGGTTGATCTATGTATCAGGACAGTTGCCGATGTCGTTGGATACGCGGGAGCCGTTTACGGGTGATATTGGTGAGCAGACGGAACTTGCTTTGCGAAATGTTGAGGCGGTGTTGAAGGCGGGTGGCAGCGATCTGGGCCATGTTTTGCAGATGACGATATACGTGTCTGATATGGAAATGTGGGACGAGGTGAATACGAAATACGCTGAGGTGATGGGCGAGCATCGGCCGGCGAGGGCGATCGTTCCCGTTAAGGACCTGCACTTCGGGACGAAGATAGAGATTCAGGCGATAGCGGCGAAGGCCTAGGAAGCGGATCGAAGCGATCATTTTAGACGGGCTGGGCTGGATCGGGGCGGCGTTTATTTTGGCGGCTTACGGAATGGTGTCGTTCAAGAAGCTGAAGCCTGATTCGTTTGCCTATCAGGGGCTGAACATCGCGGCGAGCATTTTGCTGCTGATAAACACGATGTATTACGGAGCGTATCCTTCGAGTTTTGTTAATGCGGTCTGGGCGGTGATCGCGGTCGTTGCCATCGTTGCGGTAGTCCGCGGAGGCCAATCGGCGAGGGGCGAAGAGGCGTAGGGATGCAATATTACGGCATAGATTGGCTGGCGACCGCGGCGGGGCTTTCGGGCGTTTATCTACTCGGCAATCGGAACCGCATCGGCTTTTTGGTGATGATGCTCGCGAGCCTGAGCTGGATGACGGTCGGCTTTTTGATCAACAGCATTGCCTTGATACTCGGGAGCGTCGTTTTCTTTAGCCTGCACGTCCGCGGTTTTCTCGCCTGGCGGCGCGAGGAGCGGGACGCGATGGACGCGGTGCACATAACGGTGGCGAAATGAGTTTGAAGATATTTCAGGTTGATGCATTTACGAGCAAGCCCTTTGGCGGAAATCCGGCGGCAGTTGTGCCGCTCGAAGGCTGGCTTGCGGACGAGTTGATGCTGCAGATCGCGGCGGAGAATAACCTTTCCGAGACGGCGTACTTCATTAACGACGGCGACCGCTATCACATCCGCTGGTTTACGCCGACGGTCGAGGTGAACCTCTGCGGCCACGCAACGCTCGCGACCGCGCATGTGATCTTCAATGAGCTGAAATTGGAGGACGAGGTCATTCAATTTCATTCGGACCGCAGCGGCGAGCTAAGCGTCGTAAAGGCCGGCGACCGCCTTGTACTCGATTTTCCCGCGTATCCGATGACCGAGATCGAAGCAGTTCCGGGACTTGCCGAAGCCATCGGTGCCGAGCCGAAACAGACCTGGGAAGCGCAGGGAAATATGGTGTTTCTGCTGCTCGATAGTGAAGCGCAGATCAGGGCACTTGACCCTGATATGTCGCTCGTCGCGAAGATGCCGTATGACGAGGTAATCGTTACCGCGACGGGCGATAGCAGCGATTTTGCATCGCGGATGTTCGCACCGCGGATCGGCATCCCTGAAGACCCGGTGACCGGAGCGATACATTGTTCGCTGATCCCGTATTGGGCAGAGCGGCTGGGCAAAAACGAACTATTCGCCCGGCAGGTCTCGGCCCGCGGCGGCGAACTCTATTGCGAACTCGCCGGCGACCGAGTGAAGATCGGCGGAAATGCGGTGACGTTTTTGAAAGGCGAGATCTATCTGGAAGAATCGCCACTGAGCTCACAGAGCGATTGAGATTTTTAGAAAACCTCAGGGTTCTCTGTGAACTCGGTGGTTAAAAGACGACAAATTTATGTTGCTAGAAGTTAAAGACCTGCATGCAGGCATTGATGGAAAAGAGATATTGAAGGGCCTGAATCTTCAGGTTCGGAAGGGCGAGGTCCACGCCATCATGGGGCCGAATGGTTCGGGCAAATCGACGCTGTCGAAAGTCTTGGCCGGGCATCCGACCTATGAGGTGATCTCGGGCGAGGTGTTGTTCGAGGGCAAGGATCTCCTTGAGCTTGAACCGGACGAACGCGCACGCGAAGGCGTTTTCATGGCGTTTCAATATCCGGTCGAGGTTCCGGGCGTTTCAAATTCGCAGTTTCTGCGGCTCGCCTATAACGAGAAGATGAAGCACCTTGGGCAGGAAGAGCTCGACCCGCTTGAGTTCAACGACTACCTGAAAGAGAAGGCAAAGATCGTTGAGATGGACCCGCAGTTCTTCAAGCGTTCGGTCAACGAGGGCTTTTCGGGCGGTGAGAAAAAGCGGAACGAGATATTGCAGATGGCAGTGCTCGAGCCGAAGCTCGCGATACTCGATGAGACCGATTCGGGGCTCGACATCGATGCACTTCGCATCGTTGCGGAAGGCGTGAACAAGCTCCGAAATTCTGAGAACGGCATCATTTTGGTCACCCACTACCAACGGCTGCTCAATTTCATAGTGCCCGATTACGTACATGTTTTGGCCAATGGCCGCATCGTTAAAGAAGGCGGCAAGGAACTCGCCCTCGAACTCGAAGAAAAGGGCTACGACTGGGTCAAGGGAGCGGCGAACTAGGAGAACGACAATGGCTCAGACTTACACTGCAATAATCAAGCAGGATGGCGAATGGTGGTACGGCTGGATCGAGGAGATACAGGGCGTCAATTGCCAGGAGAATTCTCGGGAAGAATTGATCGAAACGCTCAAGGTCACGCTTAGTGAAGCGATCGAGCTAAATCGTCAAGACGCCCGTTCGTTCGCCGGGGAGAATTATCGCGAGCTTCCGATCGCCGTATGAAGCGGCGGGACCTTGTGCGGCATTTGACCGCGAACGGATGCGAATTGCTTCGTGAAGGCGGCCGCCATTCATGGTGGCACAACCCGGAACAGAATCGTCGGTCGGCTGTACCTCGGCATAACGAGATTCCAGACGAATTGGCGAAAAAGATCTGCAAAGATCTCGGCGTACCAAAGCCGAAATAGGGCATTGATGAAATTGCTAGACCAGAAGATCGAGGAAGAGATCGCCGAGGCTGAAAGGCTTTCGGCGGCGGGTGATGCCGAGGGAGCGTTCCGGCATCTCGAGCGGGCACATGTTCTCGGGCAGGCGAGCACATTTCAGCACACCCGCGTCCACTGGCTGATGCTCAAACACGGCATTCGCGAGCGGAACAAGAGAGAGGTTGCGGGGCAAATACTTCGTATCGGCGGTGCTGCAACGAAGACGCCGCTTGGGATCTACCCGAAAGGGAACACCGGCGGAGCGAACGTCAATCCGCTACGGCCGATGCCGATCCCGGACGACCTGGCGGCAATACTGGTGGGGACGGAAGGAAAGTAACGATTTGGCAAAGGCGGAGGCAAAGGCAAATAACTTCTCGATCGCGGCGGTTGCCGTCGCGGTGTGGGCCGGTGTTTTGCTGATCGCCTTTTTCGCGAACCGCGGCGAGGACGTAGGCACGCTCGGTGAGTTGACCGGAAATCTCGGCGGCGGCCCCTTGATTGGTGCCGGAGCGATTGAAAGCGTCGCCGGCGTTGTAACCGCCGTGGCGATAGCTGCCGCTTGGTTCGGCATTGGCAACCTTATCGTTTCGCGTTCTTTGGGTTCGGAGGTTGCAGAAAAGAACTCTTACCTTCTCGACGTTCTTTTTAGCCTTGCAGTTGGGGCGGCCGTATGGTCGCTCGTCTGGTTCCTGCTTGGGCTCGCCGGGCTTTATTCGCGGCCCGTTGCAGTCGGTGCAATGGTCCTGGGGCTTTTGCCTGCTGCGTTCGGCTTCTTGAAGTTCCGAAATGCGGGTAAGGGGCGAAGCGAGTCTCAGCCTACCGGCGTTTTCGATAAGCTCCTTTCTTTGTTGGCCGTGGTGCCTATTCTGCTTTCGCTTATCGCCTCGCTTGCTCCGCCAACGGCAAAGGACACGCTGCTCTATCATTTCTCGGTGCCGAAGGCGTTCATCGCCCAAGGCAGCAGTGCGTTTATCGAAGGCAACATCGCGAGCTATCTGGCACTCGGAACGGAGATGCACGTCGTTTGGGCGATGCTGCTCGGCGGCCCGGTTGGTGATCGTGCGGCCGAGGCGGCGGGCGGAGCGGTGGTATGGCTTTTCTTTCCGCTGCTGCTAGCGGCTGTATTCGGTCTTGCCCGCGAGGGCGGGATTTCGCGGCGATGGTCGCTTATCGCCGTGCTGATGGTCGCGACCGTGCCGACCGCCTACCACGTCGCGGCGAGTGCCTACATCGATCTCGCACTCGCGTTTTACGTCCTGCTCGCCGTCTTTGCGCTAACGCGTTGGTGGAGATCACTCGAGAGCCGATGGCTGATCTTGGTCGCCATTTTCCTCGGAGCGGCACTCGCCTCAAAGCTGACGACGCTTTTTGTTATCGCGGCCTTCGCCTTGGTTGTGATGATGCGGGCGAGGTCCGAGGCTGACCGAGCAGGAAAGGTCGCCGGACTCGGGTTGGCCGCGTTGGTCCTCGCCGGTGTCATTGCGTCGCCGTGGTATTTGCGGACGTGGGCGGAGACGGGCAGCCCGATCTTTCCGTTCTATATGAGCATCTGGCCGGGCGAGGCTGCGGGTTGGGACGTAGATCGCTCGAATCTTTTCCAGGCGATGAATGCTCAGTACGGCGGATACGTTAAGACACCGCTCGATTACTTGGCCGCCCCGTGGAACATTTCGGTCACGGCACAACCCGAGCTCGCGACCCATTTTGACGGCGTTCTCGGCGTCGCGTTTCTGCTCGGTTTGCCGTTCCTTGCCTGGGCGCTTTGGAAACTTGAGATTCCGGCCGAGGCAAAGATCGGCTCGGCGGTTGCGGCGGTGATGTTCCTCTTCTGGCTTTTCTCAAGCCAGCAGCTCCGATATCTGCTGCCGATCGTTCCGCTGCTTGCTATCGGCATCGCTGCCGCGTTCGAACGGCTCGGTGAGAGCCTTGACGGCGTCAGGCAGATCGGCCAGGTTTCGTTTGCCGCGGCGGCAATTGCGGCAATGCTGACGGGCACGGCCTGGTTCCTGCAGAAGGCGCCGCTCCGAGTGGTTCTCGGCGGGGAAAGCAAGGCGGAATACCTGTCGCGAAACCTTGACTATTATCCGTATTACCGCTGGTTAAATACTGAATCGGACGCCGGCCATCGGGTCTGGCTGATAAATATGCGGCGGGATACCTATAACCTCGAAAGGCCGTATTTTTCGGACTATTTGTTCGAGGATTGGACGCTTCGGCGGTTGGTTTGGGAAACGAGAAGCGCCGAGGAACTAAAAGCCAGAACGGCGGCGATGAATGTTCAATATGTTCTCGCCCGCCATGATTTTCTTTTTGATTACGACCGCTCGCCGATCGTTGACGACACGAAACCAAGGGCCGAGAACGAGGCGAAGTTAAAGATGGCACGCGAGCTTTTGCTCGACCCGGCCCGAACGGTCAAGGCGGACGCGCGGTTCAGTTTGGTAAAGGTATTTTAGAAATGGCATTAACAAGTGCAGTAATGGAAACGCAATTTAATGAGAGCTTCAAAGCGAGGCTCGCGGCTGAGGACGACGCGGCGGTAAAAGCCTTGCGCGAACGAGCATTCGCGGCGTTTGTGGCGAAGGGTTTCCCCACGCAACAAGACGAGGATTGGAAGTACACGAACGTCGCGGCGATCGGCAAAGAGACGTGGCAAGTGGCCGCGGCGGGAACCGAGCTAGACCATGAGGAAAAGGGCGTTCGTGCACATGAGCTGCTCGGACGGTTCCGCTTTGACCGCAATGGCTTCACCGCATTGAACCTTGCAATGGCGGAGATCTCGGTCATCAAGATCGCAAAGGACACGGTCGTTGATGAGCCTATAGAGCTTAACTTTGTCGCGGCCGAGGGCACGGCGATCTTTCCGCATGTGGTGGTGATCGCGGAGGCGGGAAGCAAGGCGACCATTGTTGAGAGCTATGCTTCGGAGGCGAAGGGCTTTACGAACGCGGCGGTGCAGATCTTGGTCGAGGACAACGCGACGCTCGTGCATTACCGCGTGCAGAAAGACGGTGCCGAGGCTTTCAATTATGGCGTTACTGAGGTCACGCTCGGCAAGGGCAGCTACGACTCGACCAACATCAATCTAGGTGGAGCGATATCACGACATGATATCGAGCTCAAGTTCACGGCCGAGGGCGGCGAGGCGTGGGTCGATGGGCTTTATATGCTGGGCAGCGAGCAGCACCACGATACGCATTCGATGATCGATCACGCGGTGCCGAACTGTCTCTCGCACCAAAACTATAAAGGCGTGATGAACGACGCCTCGCGGGCCGTTTTCAACGGCAAGGTTTTTGTCCGCGAAAATGCGAGCGGCACCGATGCACAGCAATCGAACAAGAACCTTTTGCTCTCAAACGAGGCGAGGGTCGATACCAAACCGCAGCTTGAGATTTTTAACGACGACGTGAAATGCTCGCACGGAGCAACCGTCGGCCAGCTTGAGGAGGAAGAGCTTTTTTATCTCCTGACCCGCGGCCTGCCCGAGCCGCTCGCACGGAACCTGCTGACCTACGGCTTTGCCGAAGAGGTTATAAACAAGATCAAGATCGAAGCGATCAAGAAGGACCTGGATGCAACCGTGCTAAACCGGCTCCATGCTGAGATCTAGGCTATTTTGCCTGTGTGACCGATACGACATTTTGTCCTATGAAACCGAAAGAAATGAAGAGTTGGGACGTAGAAAAGGTTAGAAAAGATTTTCCGGTGCTCCACCGTGAGGTGAACGGCAAGCCGCTCGTTTATCTTGACAACGCGGCGTCGTCGCAGGTACCGCAGATGGTCATCGATCGCGGATCGAAGTACCTGGCTGAGGAGCATTCGAACGTCCACCGCGGCGTTCATTATCTCTCGCAGCACGCGACGAATGCCTTTGAGGCGGCCCGCGAGAAGGTGAAGCGGTTCATCAATGCCCGCGAGGCGGCCGAGTGTATCTTCGTCCGCGGATGTACGGAGGGCGTCAACCTGGTCGCCTCGAGCTACGGCCGGCGGTTCATAAATGAAGGCGACGAGATACTCGTCACGCAGATGGAGCATCACTCTAACATCGTCCCGTGGCAGGCGATCGCCGAGGAACGCGGCGCCCACGTGCGGATGGTCCCGATCAACACTCGCGGCGAGGTCATCATCGAGGAATACGAGGCGATGCTCAATGAGCGGACGCGGATGGTCGCCGTCTCGCATGTTTCGAACTCACTCGGGACAGTTAACCCGGTCAAGGAAATGACGGCAACGGCGCACAAATTTGGCGTGCCGGTCTGCGTTGATGCGGCCCAGAGCGTGCCGCATTTTCCGGTAGATGTTCAGGACCTCGATGCAGATTTCTTCGTCTTCTCGGGGCACAAGATGTTTGCGCCGACCGGCAGCGGGGTTGCCTACGGGAAGCGCGAATGGCTCGACAAGATGCCGCCTTACCAGACCGGCGGCGGGATGATCCGGACGGTCAGCTTTGAAAAGACGACCTACGCGCCGATCCCGGAAAAGTTTGAGGCGGGCACGCCGGCGATCGCAAATGCTATCGGGCTTGGCGCCGCTATCGATTACATAAACGCACTCGATTTTGAAGCTGCGGCGGCTTACGAACACGAGCTCCTTGAATACGCGACCGAACGGCTTGCGGATATCCCGGAGGTGACGATCATCGGAACGGCCGCCGAGAAGGCGAGCGTTTTGTCTTTCACTGTCGAGGGCATACACCCGCACGACATCGGCACCATTCTCGACCAGCAAGGCATCGCCATCCGTGCCGGCCACCACTGTGCTCAGCCGGTGATGAACTTCTTTGACGTCCCGGCGACCGCCCGTGCCTCATTCGCCTTTTACAACACCCGCGAAGAGGTCGACAAACTCGCGGACGCGATACAGAAGGTCATTGAGGTATTTGCGTGAAGCGAGTCGGTCAACACCGGTTGTGCTAAAATTTCGAAAACGGAGCGAAATATGGTCACCGCTATCGAAACCATCGGAACGATCAAAGGAAAGCATGGTCTGATCCTCGACGACAGCTTGCCGCTGGGCGAGAAGACTCGAGTTCGTGTGATCGTCTTTCTCGACCAAAACGGCGACGAGGACATTGACGAAAAGGACTGGTCGCGTTCGGCGGCGGGGAACGAAGCATTCGCGTTTCTGTCTGACGAAGACGAAGACATTTACACGCTTGAAGACGGCAAGCCCGTATGAGGAATAAGATCGTTCTCGTTCCATTTCCGTTTGATGACCTGACGACAACGAAGGTCAGACCCGCCGTTTGCCTAACGGACGAGATCGCGCCCTATGGCCATGTCGTTCTTGCTTTCATTACGAGCAAAGTTCCGAGTGCTCCCGGAGCGACCGATCTGGTGATCCAGGCAAATGACCCTGACTTTCAGACCAACGGGCTAAAAGTGGCATCGACGATTCGCCTGCACCGGTTGATGACCGTCTCAAAGAAGATCATTCGCCGCGACCTAGGTGAACTTTCGCCGCGGCAGCGCGCCAAGATTGACCCGATGCTGTCCGTGCTTTTTGGGATTTAACTGGCTCGACGCAGTAGGTCATCGAGGTATTTGCGTAAGGTGATTCTCAAATGAAGCGACAGATCGTCATTCCGGTAGTCTATTTTCTGATCGTCTTCGTTTGTCTGCTGATAGCCTTCGATTTTGACGGCCGACTTAGGAGCTTCGAGGCATTGCTTGCAGCCGTCCTTCTGACCCTTCCGTGGAGCATTGTTTCGGTTCTGTTTCTATGGGCCCTGATTCACGGAGCCGGGTTAGACTTCTTTACCGTTATGTATTCATTATTCGCCGCCGTCAACGCGTACATTTTGTATCGAGTTTCGCGTCCCAAAAAGATGTCGAAGACTTTGAACGGAGAATTCGGTGGTGGTTCGGGTGGTCAGGCCGGTCAAACCTAGTAACACGTAGCCGATGAAAAAGGTAAATCTCGCAGAAAAGTTCTCTCTGATCTCCGAATACTGGCGGCCAAAGGTCGTCGGTGAGTTGAACGGGCAGGAGGTGAAGCTCGTCAAGTTCAAGGGTGAATTTCCCTGGCACCAGCACGAGAAGGAAGATGAGCTTTTCATGGCGATAGAGGGTAGTTTCCGGATCGAGTTTCGCGACCACTCTGTCGAGCTCTCGCCGGGTGAGTTTGTCATTGTGCCGCAGGGCGTCGAGCATCGGCCGGTAGCTGACGAGGAGGTAGAGGTATTGCTGTTCGAGCCCGCTAATGTCCGAAATACCGGGAACGTTGTTGATGAGAAGTTCACCGCTACACGGGCCGAGTTGTAGAATGTGAGTACCGTCACAAATCACAAACCCGGAATCGCGGATAATCGCCCTATGAGATCAGACCTCCAGATAGCCCAATGCGCAAAACTTCGTCCTGTTATTGAGATCGCCGAGCAGCTCGGGCTCGGGCCTGATGACATCGACCTTTACGGTAGCCCATACATCGGCAAGGTCCGGCTCGATGTGATCGAGAAGTTCAAGGACCGCCCGAACGCAAAATACATCGACATCTCGGCGATAACGCCGACGCCGCTTGGCGAGGGCAAATCGACCACGCTGATCGGTTTGGGCGAGGCGATGAAGCATCTCGGCAAGCGGTCCGTCATCACGCTCCGGCAGCCTTCGCAGGGGCCGACCTTCGGCATCAAGGGCGGAGCGGCCGGCGGCGGCTATGCGCAGGTCGTGCCGATGGAGACGTTCAACCTCAACCTGACAGGCGACATCCATGCTGTAACGGCGGCCAACAATCTGCTCGCGGCGATGATCGACAACAAGCTGCTCCGCGGCAACCCGCTCAACATCAACCCGCATAGCATCACGTGGAAACGCGTTGTCGATACGAACGACCGTGCGCTCCGCAAGATCATCGTGGGCTTGGGCGGCCGCATGGAAGGCGGCATTCCGCGCGAGACCGGCTTTGACATAACGGTCGCGTCGGAGGTGATGGCGATACTTGCCCTCACAACTTCGCTGCAGGATATGCGGAAACGCTTCGGCCGGATCGTCGTTGGGCTGACGCACGACAAAAAGCCCGTTACGGCCGAGGAGATCGGGGCCGCCGGAGCGATGACCGTGCTGATGCGCGACGCCATTCGCCCGACGATAATGCAGACGCTCGAGAACACGCCCGCTCTCGTCCACGCCGGACCGTTCGCCAACGTCGCCCATGGCAACAGCAGCATTCTGGCGGACATGATCGGCATCAAGACGGCCGATTACCTGATGACGGAGTCCGGCTTTGGAGCGGACATCGGTGCCGAGAAATTCTTCAACATCAAGTGCCGTTACTCGGGCCTCAAGCCGGATGCCGCGGTCATTGTCGCGACCATCCGAGCACTGAAATCGCACAGCGGCAAATACAGGATCGTCGCCGGCAAACCGCTGCCGCCCGAGATGCTTGAGAATAGCGTTGCGGACGTCGAGGCCGGAGCCGCCAACCTTCGCAAGCAGATCGAGAATGTAAAGCTCCACGGCGTTACGCCGGTCGTCGCGATAAATGCGTTCGCGACCGACCACCCCGAGGAGATCGAGGCCGTGAAACGCATCGCCATTGAGAGCGGCGCTCTTGGAGCGGCGGTTTCAACCCACTGGGCCGATGGCGGGAAGGGTGCGATCGAGCTGGCCGAGATGGTTGTCGCCGCGGCCGAAGAGCCGAGCGAATTTAAGTTTCTTTACGACCTCGACCAGCCGATCAAGACGAAGATCGAAACCATCGCAAAGAAGATCTACGGAGCCGAGAACGTCCGCTTCGAGCCCTTTGCGGACCAGCAGATCGCGAGCTACGAAGCGAACGGCTTCGGCAACCTGCCGATCTGCATGGCGAAAACACATTTGAGCCTCAGCCA
This sequence comes from Acidobacteriota bacterium, assembly GCA_016716435.1. NCBI lineage: Bacteria > Pseudomonadati > Acidobacteriota > Acidobacteriota bacterium. The sequence continues at coordinate 171,206 of JADJWI010000007.1, forward strand.
CGATCCGACGCTCAAGGGAGCGCCGACCGGCTTCACACTGCCGATCCGCGAGGTGCGGGCGAGCGTCGGTGCGGGGTTCATCTACCCGATCTGCGGCGATATGCGGACCATGCCCGCACTGCCCGAACACCCGGCCGCCGAGCGCGTTGATATCGACGAGAACGGGAATGTTGTAGGATTGTTTTAGATGTCAGAACTTAACGAGCTTTATCAGGAAACCATTCTTGAGCACAACAAAAACCCGCGGAATTTCCGTGAGATCGAGGATGCGGACAAAAAGGCATTCGGGAACAATCCGCTTTGCGGCGACGCCCTGCAAGTGTTTGTAAAAATGGATGGCGACACGGTCGGCGATGTCGCATTCAAGGGATCCGGCTGCGCCATCTCAAAGGCTTCGGCTTCGATGATGACCCAGGCCGTGAAGGGAAAAACCCGCGACGAGGCCGACGAGCTTTTCGACGAGTTTCACAAAATGGTCACCGGCGAGATCGACATCGAATCTGACGAGACGCAACTTGGCAAGCTTCGCGTCTTCGCCGGTGTGCTCGAGTTTCCCGCCCGGGTAAAGTGTGCCTCGCTTAGCTGGCACACCCTGAACGCCGCACTCCACGAAAAGGAAGAGATCTCGACCGAATAGGCCGGTCAATCAATGGACGAAGAGCGAAACTTAGCCCGGTACTGGTATCGCTATGCGGCGGTCTTTATCGCTGCCGCGGTTGCCATGACGGCCGTTCTTTGGGCGCTCGGGCGGCTTTGGTGGTGCGAGCTCGGCGACGGTGCGATCTACGTCAACGAAGCCTGGAACAGCAGCCACACATCGCAGCACTTTCTCGACCCCTACACCTTCACGCACATTCTCCACGGCGTGCTTTTCTTCTGGATCGCCGGCCTCCTGCTTCCAAAGATCGGCAGCTTCTGGCAATACACGGTTGCGCTTGTTGTCGAGGCCGGCTGGGAAGTGCTCGAGAACACCAACATCATCATCGAAAAATACCGCGAGAACACGGCTTCGCTCGACTACTTTGGCGACTCGATCGCAAATTCGTTCGGCGACCTCGCCGCCTGTGCCATCGGGTTCCTCATCGCGCTCAAGTTCGGGATGTGGCGATCGCTGGTATTTTTCCTTGGGGTCGAGATATTTCTGCTGCTCTGGATCCGCGACAGCCTTCTTCTCAATATCCTGATGCTCGTCTATCCGCTCGATGGCGTGAAGAGCTGGCAGATGGGTGTCTGACCTTAACTCGCCCTTAATTCTTCGGCAAAGGTTAACCAAAACTTACACAGCAACAAGATATTGTTGTCGGCTCTATTGACATACGCAAGACTTAGTGCGAGGTCAAGAGTCGGCTATGAGCGAAGCACTTTATCAAACATCGCCACGATCGGATTCCGTTGCGTCGATCCTTCAACCAAATTTCTGGAGTGCCTCGGCGTTCATCATCGTTCTGACGACCGCCTGGCTCGTCGGGTCCGGCGGTGAGGTCTGGGGCGAGACGAACCTCTACTGGCCGCTCTCGGCCGAGGTCTGGAGCAGGCAAAACTCGCAGCACCCGATCGACCCCTACACGCTGACGCACATGCTCCACGGGGTCTTGTGCTTCTGGCTGATAACGCTGATGCTACCTAAGTTGCCGGTTCGCCGGCAATTTTTTTTGGCTGTTCTTTTTGCGTGCGGTTGGGAAGTGGTCGAAAACTCGTCGTTTGTGATCGACCGTTACCGGATGGTCACGGCCTCGGCCGATTACGTCGGCGATGCGGTCGTGAATTCCTTTGTCGATATTCTGGCGTGTGGTGCGGGGTTCTTCTTCGCCCGGGCGGTTGGGTTCGGCTTCTCGTTCGCCGTGTTCGTTGCCGTCGAGATACTGATGATCTTTTGGATCAAAGACAATCTTCTCTTGAATATCCTAATGATCGTCTATCCGCTCGATGGCGTTAAGACCTGGCAGGTCGGCCTCTAAACCGAAGTTCCCAAACAGAACGGCCGACTATCTCTCCCCGCGGGCAGCTTCGACCTGCGTTTCGATCGCAACGGCGAGCTTTCGCGAACCCGGCTGGTCAAATGTCTCGATCCAGCGAAGCGATTCATCCAAAACCCTTAGCTGATATTCGCGCCAGCCGGCCTGGCCCGCAACCGACCCGATCTCGCCTGTGTAGTAGGCGACCCTCGGTGCCCGGACCTTCTCGGTCAGTTTCCGATCAACGGAAAGAAGCATTGTCGGGATGCCGCTCAGCCTCGATGCCGCGGGCGAGTACGCCGAGCGTTTGATGGCAAAGCGGCGAAGCCGGAATAAGCAGAGCCGCCTGAACCTGATAACGATGGAGCCGTTCGGCAAGCCGCGGTGCCATTTCATCGGCGACCCGCACGGCGTTCGGTATCCACGGGCTGATGCTCCACCAGACCGGATTGAGGCTTCCGATGACGCTGTTCGCGTCGTATTCGTTCAGCCGGTCGATCGGTATCTGGGCATTACGGTCGAGCTGAACCGCCTTCGGGTCGTATCCCTTGGCCGCGAACCGCATATCCTCGGCCGCCACTTCCTTCGGAAATTCACGAAACTCAAGATCGCCGTCCTTTGCATCAAGGTCGAAAGGCTCCATGCCCTCGATGTATGCCCCGGCCGAGGAGATCAGCGCAAGATTGAGCATCGGCAGAGCCCTGCGGACCGGAACGAATGGTGCGGCCTGGTTCTCCACATACGTATAACCCCGGAGTTCCTCGTTGGGCGACCAGCGGGCGAACATCGATTCAAAAAAATCGGCGTTTTCAATGAGTTCCATATTTTCCTAGACCTTAAAGTCCTTGAGCGGATCGAAATCGACCACGTTGTCTTTCTTTTTCGCGCTAAATTTTCGGTTGGCGATGATAAAAAACACTATCAAGGCCGCGGCCATCGCCGCCATCAGGACCCAGACCGAATATTCGTGCATCTGGTTGAACTGCACGCGGAGCGGGTCATCCGCGGCGACCTGATCGATCGGCTTGCCCATCTCGTTGCGAAGCAGGACGAGCCACCAGCCGATAACGAACTGCCCGATCGCTGTTGCGGCGGCCAGAACAAGAAGGACGATGCGTTCCGTCCAGAGCCAGAAGCGGTTGACCGTCGCCTGCCCGATCAGTGATGTTGCGAGCAGGATCAACGCGATCGCAAGTCCGCCGTAGTTGACTATCGCCAGCGTCCGGTTGACCATCGCCCCGGCAAGCTCACGTTCCGGCAGCACCGCGAATGCGCTCTGCGCGACAAAGATGAAAAACACCGCCGCACCAAGCCAGAGAGCGGTCAAAAGCAGGCGAATATCCGAGACGAACTTCATTCCATTAAACTAGCACAGCGAAACGGTATTATCTCGATTTTCCTTTGAAAGGGCAAAAGCCGTTCGCCGCTATCAGAAAAGTCTTTTCAGATTCTCGGCCGCTTTTAACCCCATCAATTCGGCGGCCGAAACGTCGCCGAAATGAGCGGCCGCCTTTTTGTAGAAGGCCGTTCTCGCACGGAGCCCGAGCGATTTGCCGGCGGCGTATTTCAAACCAAAGTCCCGGCCTCCCTCGGCATTTGATGAGTGCTGGCGGTAAAGCACCGTCGGCTCGCTGATGTAGCCGATCTTGCCATGCTTTGCCGCGTTAACGGCGACCCAATGGTCGTGCATCATCTCGGGGAGAGCGAAAGGAAGTGCGGCACGGGCCGCCGCCCGATTGGCGAGGATGGTACAGCCCGTAACGACATTCTGCGCCAGCAGCCGTTTCCAATCCTGCGAGATCTCCGGCCGCAGCCGCTGATAATGCCAGAGCGAATCGTCGATGGCCTCAAGCGGCTCGTTCACAACCTTGAGATCGGTAAAAACGAGTAGCGGTGTGTTCGGGTCCGACGACCCCTCAAGCTTCTTTATCGCTTCAAGTGAACGCTCGATCTTATCCGGCAGCCAAACGTCGTCCTGGTCAGAGAACATAAAATACTGGCCGTCGCTCGCCGCAAGCAGCCGCATAAAAGATCGCCGGAGGCCGAGATTGCCGTCGTCGTCCCGAAGCAGCGTGACGCGGCCGTCCTCGCGGCAAAACTCCTCGGTAATCGAAACGCTTCGATCCGTCGAACCGTCGTCGCGGACAATTAGCCGAAACTCGGCAAAGCTCTGATCGAGTATCGACCGGACCTGTTCGCCAAGGTATCGCTCGCCGTTAAATGTTGACATCAGTATGTCGATCATCCGCCGTCAGGATATGCCAACAGGTTTCGGTTTCCCAAACTTTCGCGATACGATTCTTTTTTTGCCCTCGCTCGGCCATTCTATGCGCATCGCTATACTCGGCACCCGCGGAATACCGGCAAACTATGGCGGCTTTGAGACATTTGCCGAGCAGCTTGCCACCCGGCTCGTCGCCCGCGGCCATGAGGTGACCGTCTATTGCCGTTCGCACCACGTTCCAAAAGCGATGAAGGAGCACCGCGGCGTACGCCTCGTCGTCCTCCCGACGCTCAAGCATAAATATCTGGACACGGTCGTGCACACCTATCTTTCGGTGATGCACGCGATCTTTCAGCGGTTCGATGCCGTTCTGATCTGCAATGCCGCAAACGCCATCTTCATCCCGAAATTGACGTGGACCGGAACTCCGGTCGCGATCAATGTCGATGGCCTTGAGCGGAAGCGGAAAAAGTGGAACAAGCTCGGGCAGCTTTACTATGCACTCGGCGAGCGGGCGTCGGTCTGGTTTGCGACCGAGGTCGTGACCGATGCGAAGGCGATCTACGATTATTACCTCGCCGAATACGGCGTTGATTCGACGATGATCGCTTATGGAGCCGACGTCGAGCGAAAGCTGGACGAATACGCGATCAGCGAGTTTGGCGTCGAGCCCGAGGATTACTTTCTCTATGTCTCGCGGCTTGAGCCTGAGAACAACGCGGCGATGGTGATCGAGGCATTTCGACGGACCGAGACTGAGCGAAAGCTTGTCATTGTCGGCGATGCGCCCTATGCCGAGGACTACAAAAAGCACCTTCGCGAACTCGCCGCCGACGACCCGCGGATCATCTTCACCGGTTTCGTTTTTGGTTCGGGCTACAAATCCCTCCAGCAAAACGCCTACGTTTACATCCACGCGACCGAGGTCGGCGGAACGCACCCGGCGTTGATCGAGGCGATGGGATACGGAAACTGCGTTCTTGCATATTCGACGGTTGAGAATATTGAGGTCGTCGGCGACGCGGCTTTGACCTTCAGCACTCTCGATGAGCTTTCGGAACGAATCAGCGAACTCGACGCCGATGCTGCAAAGGCCGCGGAGTACAGGGCAAAGGCGCAGCAACGCGTCGAGGCCGCATATAGCTGGGACTCGATCACCGACCGTTACGAAGCACTCTTCGAAAAGCTCGCCGTGAGGAAATGATCAGCCGGATAAAAAAGGCTTTGCGGACCATTCGGCGGGAAGGTATCTCGGCCGGCTATTCGGCCTTTCTCCGGCAGATCGACAAGGGCCGCCGCGACCGCGAATACCGTGGCTGGGCCGAGCGGTACGACACGCTCGACGATGCTGGCCGCGAACGGCTTCGCAAGATCGCCGCCGAACTGGACGCCCCGCCGCTGATCTCCGTGCTTATGCCGGTCTATAACGTCGAGGAGCGTTTTCTGCGCGAGGCGATCGGCTCCGTTCGGGCTCAGATCTACGAAAATTGGGAGCTTTGCATCGCCGATGACGCTTCGACCGAGCCGCACGTTCGCCGGGTTCTCGAAGAGCTTGCCGCACAGGATGCCCGCATTCGCGTCGCCTTTCGCGAAAAGAATGGCCACATTTCCGCTGCTTCGAACACGGCGCTAGAAATGGTCCGCGGCGATTTCACCGCCTTGATGGACCACGACGACCTTCTCGCTGAGGACGCTCTTTTGCAGGCGGCACGCGTCATCACCTCGCGGCCCGATGCAAACCTGATCTATAGCGACGAGGACAAGATCGACTCAAACGGCGTGCGGTTCCAGCCGATGTTCAAGCCCGACTGGAGCCCCGAGCTGATGCGTTCGCTCAATCTGATCACGCACCTATGCGTCTTTCGGACCGAGGTCCTGCGGGCGATCGGCGGCTTTCGCACGGGGTTTGAGGGTAGCCAGGATTACGACCTCTCGCTCCGCTTTATTGACAGCATCTCGCCCGCAACCATCGTCCACATCCCGCATGTGCTTTATCATTGGCGGGCGATCCCGGGTTCGGTCGCGCTCGATAGCGGCGAGAAGACCTATGCCCACGAGCGGGCGCGAACCGCGCTGACCGAGCACTATCGGCGCAGCGGCATCGCGGCCCGTGCCGTCCGCGGCCGCGGCGAGCTGCACCGGCCGGAGTTCCTCGGCGAGCCGCCGAGGGTTTCGGTAATCCATTGGGGTGAAGGAAAATCTGAGATCGACCTCCGAGGCGCTCATGAGGTTCGCGAAACGGCCGGCAACGTCGCTGCGATTGCCCGCGAAGCCGCCGATGCCTCGGGAGAAGTTCTGGTGTTTCTGCACCGCAATACCGACAAGCTTTCGCGGGACGGTTTTAGCGAACTCGCCTTTCGGGCGGCGATCGGCGGCGTCGGCTGCGTCGGGCCGAAGTTGCTCGACGCCAACGGACGGATCGCGGACGCGGGCTTTGCGTTCGGGATAATGAACGGCATCGGCCGGCCGCATCGCGGCTTGCGGCGAGATGACCTCGGGCCGTTCGTCGGCCTGGCGGTTGACCGTAATGTTCTTGCCGTTTCATTGGTGGCGATGGCGGTCGAGCGGAAGGCATTCATTGAAGCTGGCGGATTCGACGAGAGTCTTGGCGACCAGTTCGCTGCGGGCATCGACCTTTGCCTGCGGCTTCACGAAGCGGGAAAGCGAAACGTCTGGACGCCCTGGGCCGAGGCGACGTCTGCCGTTGCGTCGAATGAGCTCGATGAAACCGTGATCAACGAACTCCGTGCCCGATGGCAGAAGTATTTTGAACGCGATCCGTATTACAATCCGAACCTGACGGCCGAAGGCGAAGATCTGCGGTTTGCCGTGCCGCCGCGAATATCGAGATATTGAAGAGATAAGAAGACGCTGAAAGAGGAAACAACGACAACCGAAACGCCCCGGAAAGTTCCGGCATTTGTGATGCCGCTTGTCACCGTGCTCATCGGTGCGGCCGATGCCGCCTTGGCCGGCGGAGCTCTTATTGCCGCTTTCGTTGTTCGCGAAGGTGCGCCCGTTCTCTCGGAAACGGCCTGGGCCTGGTCGCAGGAGTTCGTGCCCTACGCCGGCGTTTTTTGGTTTGCGATGTTCGTCCGCGTCGCGCTTCTTGCCTACGAGGGCGTCTATCGGTTCAAGGGCGCGTTTTCGTATTCGCGGGAGGCGGCAAAGGTCGTCAAGGCCGTCGCCGTCGGGTCGCTGCTGATCGTCGCCTGGGCGTTCCTTTTCCGCGGTGGCTATGCCTTTCGTGAGTTCTCGTATTCGAGGGCCGTTTTTCTGCTTGACTTCGCTATCGCCCTTGCGCTTTTTACCGCGTTCCATTTGCTCATTCGCTGGGCACAGGCGACGATCAGAAGCCGCGGTGTGAACCTGCTTCCGACGCTGATCGTCGGAATGAATGCCGAGACCGCAAATACCATCGCCGAACTCCGCGATCGGCTCGGGCTCGGTTATCGGGTCGCAGGCGTTGTTGCGACCGAAGAGACGGCTGAATGCGAGTTCGCCGGAGTCCCGATCGTCGGCAGCTTTGATGATCTGCCCGAGCTCATTCGCCGCTACGGCATTCAGGAAGTGATCATCACCGAGCCCGCCATTGGCAGCGAGCGGCTGTTTGATTCGATGATGGAGGTCGGCCGCGACCACCGCGTTGAGTTTCGGTTTGCTCCGAAGCTTTTCGACCTTCTTCCGCAGAAAACAGCGGTCGAGCAGATCGGCGTTTTGCCGATGGTCCGGCTATTTCGCGAGCCTCTCTCAGATGCCGGAAGGCTGGTCAAACGCGTATCGGACATCATTATCTCACTCGCCGCGATCGTCGTTCTCTCGCCGGTTCTCGCCTTCGTCGCCCTTGCCGTCCGGCGAAGCTCGAGCGGGCCGATATTCTTCCGCCAAGAGCGCGTCGGGATGGACGGCCGCGTGTTTCTTTGCTTAAAGTTTCGGACGATGTTTGCCGATTCTGATGAAGAGATCCACCGCGAGGCCTACCGCAAGAACATTTCCGGCGAGGCGGCGGGCGAGGTCTTTGGCAAGGTCGCGAATGATCCGCGGATCACACCTGCAGGCCGTTCGATAAGGCGTTGGAGCCTCGATGAATTGCCGCAGCTTTTCAACGTGGTCCGCGGCGAGATGAGCATCGTCGGGCCGCGGCCGCCGATACCCTACGAGGTCGAGGAATACGACATCCGCCACCGCAAACGGCTCGATATGAAGCCGGGCATCACCGGGCTCTGGCAGGTCTCCGGCCGCAATCGGCTGACCTTTGAAGAAATGGTGGCGCTTGATATTTTCTACATCGAGAACTGGTCGGTCTGGCTCGACCTGAAGATAATATTCCTGACGCTGCCGGCCATTTTCCGCGGCGACGGCGAGCGAACCGAGCAATGAACATTGCTGACGCGATAAATTCTGCTACCGAAAAACTGCATGCCGCGGGGACGCCCGAACCTGCCCGCGACACCAAGGTCCTGCTCGCGGAAACGCTCGGGCGAGAGAAGACGTTCCTGATCGCCTATCCCGAATTTGAGCTTCCGGCGGAAGATGCGGAGCGGTTTGCCCTTGTGATCGAACGCCGGGCCGGCCGCGAGCCGCTTCAGCATATTCTCGGGCGGCAGGAGTTTTACGGCCGCGATTTCCGCGTCTCGCGCGACGTTCTCATCCCGCGGCCTGAGACCGAAGCTCTTGTCGAACTCGCGGTAGAGTACCTCGCCGCCGTTCCCGAGCCCCGGTTTCTCGATATTGGCACAGGTTCCGGTTGCATCGCCATTTCCATCGCGGCCGAGGTTCCCGCGGCAAACGGAGTTGCGACCGACATCTCGCCAAAGGCTCTCGATATCGCACGCGAAAATGCCGATAAGCACGGCGTTGCTGATCGAATTCAGTTCATCGAGGCAAGCCTTTTCGGACCGGCCGGCGACGAAGAATTCGAGCTTATCGCGGCCAATCCGCCATATATTTCCGAGGTCGAACATCGCGGCCTTGAGCCCGAGGTTCGCGACTTCGAACCGCGAGCTGCGCTCACCGATGAAGGCGATGGGCTTGCCATCATTCGTGCGATCATCAAGGGCTCGCCGCGGTACTTGAAACCGGGCGGAAAGCTCCTTATAGAGATCGGGTCTGGGCAATCGGGGGCCGTCGCGGCGATGATCGATCACTCGATTTGGCAGGCCTCGAACATTCACAAAGACCTTCAAGGCATTCCACGCGTTCTTGAAGCGGACAAGCGAGCAGACGAAAGCCAAGAACTGTAACCCTTTTACTTGCCTTTTTTCACGACTTGTGATTAATATTAGGCAGTTCCTCAGACATAAGTTGCGGGCTTCGCGGCCTGTATTTCCGAAGCCTCAACTCTTGATCGAAGACCACACGTCGATCATGTTCGAGAGAGGCCTGACAGATCCTTACTTGGAGGTTACGAAGATGCTTTATGTACTCTTAGCGGTAGTTTCACTTTTGATCGCCGCCGGTTCGCTTTATCAGTACGTTCAAACGGCTAGCACGCTCTACATCGTCCTGACCTTTGTATTTCTTATTGCCGGGGTCGTTCTCGGTGCAGTTTATTTCTCGGGCCGCGTTAACAAGACCGAGGATATTCACATCACAGAATAGCGACCGCGGGTTCGCACGGCGGATAAACCGGAATGGCAGGCGTTTTTTGTTCGCGCCTGCCATTTGAATTTTCAGCGGGTGCCAACGAGGTCGTTTCCGTGAGCTTGAGCGTGGAATGTTGACAAAAAGGTAAGGATTAGTAAACTTGTATTTGAGACGTATTTAATAAGCAATGCCAAAGATCGCCGACATACAGGAAACACCGAACCCAAACGCCGTAAAGTTCATTTTGAAGGAACCGGTCTCATACGGCACTTCGCATTCGTTCAAGAATGCCGAAGTGGCCAAGGACGACCAGTTTGCCGCCTCCATTTTCGAGGTCGGCAACGTCGTCTCGGTCTTCTACATGGACAAGATGGTGACCGTCGAAAAGACCGACGATGCCGAGTGGGACGAAATTCTTCCGGAGCTCGCGGTTCCGATCCGTGCGGCCGAACCGGTCGCGAATGGGAGCGGAAACGGCAGTGCCGCCAAGGCAGTTGGCGGTGCGATCGCGGCTGCGCTTGACGACGATCCGGTGATCCGTGAGATCGACGCGCTGCTTGATGACCGCATTCGGCCCTATCTTGCAAGCGATGGCGGCTGGCTTGAGATCATAGGGCTTGAGGAATCAACCCTCAAGATCCGCTATCAGGGAGCCTGCGGAAGCTGCCCGAGTTCGCTGACCGGCACGCTTATGGCGATCGAGAATATGATCCGCGAAGAGATCGACCCGAACATCGATGTTGTCGCCGTTTAGACCGGGCAAATCTCTCCCAAGTCATTTCGTTTCAATAATTTCTTGACATTTGTCGGTGACCTTCGCCATAATCGTTTTTGGGCGTCGGTTCACCGGGCAGCTGTCGTTCCAGCCTCAGAAAACACCTTTCCGTACTTTCATCACTGCCTTTTAAGTGTTGTGGACCGCCCCTTTTATTTGCTTTTGGAGGATCTTGTATAGTGACCAACGAAGAACTCGAACTTAGTCTCCGATCTGAATTCGAGAATTATCTGAAGGGCGTTGCCGCCTCGATGCGCCAAGACGTTGATGAATTTCAGCGAAATTTTGACGCGGAGTTCTCCAAGCACCGCGCCCAGATGGACGAGGCGATCAGGCTTCTGGCATCGAAATTCGAACAGGGGACCGAGGTTGACCGCGGCCTTTCTGAGTCGCTTGGCGAACATCTCCGGCTCGCCCGCGATGGCGGAGCAAAGCTCGCCGCCGAGGCATTCTCGGAAGCGGAAAAGCTCCGTACCGATACCGCCGTCGAGGACCAGTACTCCGATCTACGTGATTCTATTCGCGACATCGGCGGCCAACTGACCCAGGCCGCGATCCTCCGTTCGCTGGTCGAACACAGCCATCAGTTCGCTCCGCGTGGAGCATTTTTTATCGTTAAGAGCGGCACTTTCGTCTGCTGGAAGGCGTTCAATGAGCAAGGTGCGGTTTCTGAAGATACATTTCAGAACGTTCGCGTTGCTGAGCACTCGGCAAGTTTGCTGAGCCGTGCTTCGGAGACGCTGGCCACTGCCGAAGGCGCCCACCGTGCCTATGCCGATGATGATCAGTTCCTTGAGCCGCTCGGCTTTGGACGGCCGGACAGGATGTATGCCATTCCGCTCGTCGTCCGCGGGCGGGCAGTCGCTGTACTTTATGTCGATTACGGAATCGAAGGCACGCGGATCAACCGCGAGGCACTCGAATCGCTCGTTGCGGTCGCAGCCCTAACGGTCGAGTTACGAGCGGCCGTTCATCCGGTGGCTCATCAGGAAATTCATGAAACTCCGACGGCCGTTGAGCCAAGTGCGGAACCTGCTTACACCGCGCCTGTAGAGCCGGCCCCATATGACGCCCCGGCCGTATATCAGGCACCGGTCGCGGAAGAAGTGGCCGAAACGACGACGGCCTTTGCAGAGGATGCAGTTCAGACGGATTACGACCACGCCGCCGAGCAGTATCAGATGCCAGCGGTTGTTGAAACGGTAGAGGAAGAGCCCTCTGGGTTCGACTTCGCGACGCCGGTCGAGGTAGAAACGGTCGAGCCGATGGCCGAGGTCGAAGAGGCCGAACCGGTTTACGAGGTCGAGGAAACGCCCACATTTGCCGAATTCGTTCCGGAGACGCCGGTATCATCTGAGCCTGAGCCCGTCACGGACGCGCCGGCGGCATTCGCCGATTATGCCTTCGAACCGACCTCACAGGCGGCCGAACTGCCCGAGGTCGAAACGTTTGCTCCGGAGCAAAGTTTTGAGGCTTCGCCTTCGGTAGCCGAGGAGATCGAGCAGCCGCCCTTTGAGCCTGTAGTCGAAGCTCCGCCCGCGGTAGCTGAAGAACCTGTTCTTACGCCGCCCTTAGGCGATGAAAGCCGACAGCGGCTCGACCGCAAGACGATAGACCTGCCGATCGACGTCCCCGAAGAGGAACGCGACCGGCACAACAAGGCCCGCCGCTTTGCCCGGCTGCTTGTCTCCGAGATCAAGCTTTATAACGAGCAGAAGGTGCTCGAGGGCCGTGCGTCGAATGACCTCTACGACCGGCTTCGCGAAGCCATCGACCGCTCACGTGAGATGTACGAAAAGCGTGTTGACGATACTGTCAGCTCGAAGTTCGACTATTTCCATTACGAGCTGATCACCAACCTCGCCGAAGGCGACGAAGCCAAACTCGGCGAAAACTACGCCGTCGCCGCGTAGCGAAAATACAATTAAACCAACCCAATCGGCCGCGGACCTCTAAGCCCAAAAAGCTCAGAGCCCGCGGCCAAACTTTGTTCCGGTTTCTTGTTCTTCCTTTTTCGTGGTTCCTACTTCCGGCAGTCGAGATGCACGTCCGGGAAGCATGCTAAAGCTGGAACTCCGAACTTCGCAACTTTAGCCTTGCATATCATCCATATCGTCCATATCTCACGGATCGCCATTCAATTTGGCTTGAAGACCTAAGAGAATGGACAGCGGGAGGAAGTGAGCGGTGAGCAGTGAGCAGTGAGCAATGAGCAATGAGCAGTGAGCGGTGAGAAAGCAAACCGACGTCCCCCATTCTTAATAATTAGTGATCAGAAATTTGCAATTAGTAATTAAACGGAATGCCAAGATCGAGTGTGAAAATGCAAAAAACAAAGATCCAAGACGCGAAACCAAGGTCCTTGTTCAACCAATTCACGATGGTCCAATTAACAATTGACAATGCGAACGAATACCAAAGCCCAAAGACCCAATCCCCGCCACGCGTTCCAGATGTCTTGTCCTGAAATAGGTTTACAGGTAAAAGGGAACAGATGAAACAAGACGAAGAGATGAGGAGAGAGGCAGTTGAGAGGTACGGGAGAGGCGGTGTGTCGATGCGGGAACTGGCGCGGATATACCGGGTTTCGGTGTCGACTGTACATAGATGGATAAGGGGTCGTGAGGCCGGGGGCGGTTCGGCGACGGGGTCGTCTGCCGGGTCTGGGCATGGGTCGGGGTCGGCGGAGGTGAGGCGGCTGCGGAAGGAGCTTGAGGAGGCCCGGCTATACAACGAGTTGTTGAATGCGATGATCGACATCGCGGAAGATCGATTTGAGGTACCGATCAGAAAAAAACCTGGGGCCAAGCGGTGAGGAAAGTGGTAGAGAGCGGCAGGGGAAGAAGCCTGGGAGAGGCCTGCCGGCTGCTTGGCTATACGAGACAGGCATATTACAAGGGGAAACGGCGAGTGGAGAAGAGGGCGTTCGAAGCCGAGATCGTGCTGCAGGAGGTAGGAAGGCTGAGAAAGGAGCAAAAGCGGATCGGTGTAAGAAAGCTGCATCACATGATGAGCGGGTTTGCCCGCGAGCACTCGGTAGAGATCGGCCGCGACGCTTTGTACGACCTCTTGCGGGAGCATTCGATGCTGGTCCGAAAGAGAAGGAGGCGAAGTCCGAGGACAACGTTTTCGGGCCTCTGGATGAAGAGCTTCCCGAATCTTGCGAAGGGCTTCGAGCCGACCCGCTGCAATCAATTGTGGGTCAGCGATATCACTTATATCAGGGTCCGGGAAGGGTTTGCTTATCTGAGCCTGATCACGGACGCCTACTCGCGAAAGATAGTCGGCTACTGCCTCAGCGAGGACCTGACAGCCAGAGGGCCGGCGGCGGCACTGCGGATGGCCCTCAGGGACAATCCGGAACGCGAAGGCTTGATACACCACTCGGACCGTGGGCTGCAATACTACAGCTCGCGGTACATGAAGCTGATCGGGAAACGGATCCGTATCTCGATGAGCGAAAAGAGCGACCCGCTGGAGAACGCCATCGCCGAACGCGTCAACGGCATTCTCAAACAGGAACTGCTCCGGACAAGCTTCAAAAGCTTCTCCGAGGCGGCCCGGCAGATCGATCAGGCGGTCAATACCTACAACCACCTGAGGCCGCATCTGTCGATCGATATGCTCACCCCGGCCGAGGCCCACGCCAGGACCGGCGAGCTCAAGAAGCGCTGGAAGAAATACTATCCGGCCAAACTTTTCACTCTCAGGCCTCGGCCTGAGAGTGAAACTCAAAACCAATATAAGGAGATACCCGTAAACCTTCTTCAGGACCAACACAAAACAGGAAACCTATACCAGGTTTACCACCAAAATGTGTCAACTTTTTCTAGGACGACACACGCCGTTCGCGATGTTCGCGATGTTTCCGGCGTTCACGATGTTTTCGGTGTTCACGGTGTTTTCGCAAACGCGCGATGCCCTCAAAAAAACAAAACAAGACGAAATGGGGAATTCGGAATGCTCACTTCGGCCGGGAAACCCCTCGCCGACCCGAGCGTTTCACTTGTTTCAGTCGTTTCAGACGTTTCGTTTCTTTCATTCGTTTCAATCGTTTCAGAAAGATATGCCCCTCTTTAAAAATGAAACATGGGGAACTTCAAATTCCAGATTCCAAATTCCAAATTGTCCGGATCGGATTCAAATCTGGAATCTGGAATCTGGAATTACGAAAGGCCTACTTCTTGAAATCAAAGACGATATTGGCAAATGCCTTAACGCCGACGTCGAGCCGGCTGTCGTCGATGATGAAGTCCGGCGTGTGGTGCGGAGCGGCGTCCTTCGGATCCTTGCCGGCCGGCATTCCGCCGACGGTGAAATAAAAGGCCGGAGTGTTAACGTGAAAAAACGAAAAATCCTCGGCTCCCGTGACCCACTCGCCGAGCACGACGTTCTCGCGGCCGGCGGCTTTGTGGAGCGAGGGCAGCATCATCTCGACCAGCTCAGGCGTGTTGTAGGTGACCGGTGCCTTGCGGTCGATCTTGACCTCGACCGTTGCTCCCATGCTTTCGGCGATGCTGGTCGCCGTTCGGCGGATGCGTTCGTGCACATCATTTTGCATCATGCTGTCGAGCGTGCGAATGGTGCCGGCCATGACGAGGTCTTCGGGAATTATGTTCTCGCGGACGCCGCCATTGATGCGGCCGACGGTGATGACGACCGGTGCCTTCGGCAGGTTCGATTGCCGGGCGACGATCATCTGCAACCCTGTGTAGATCTGCGTTGCGACGGCGATCGGGTCGATGCCGGACCAAGGGTAAGCTCCGTGGGTCTGCTTGCCGCGGACCTTGATCTCGAACCAGTCGCTGGCGGCCATGATCGAGCCCGGCTTGTACTTGATCGTCCCGACCGGCGTCTGCGAATTGATGTGGATGCCAAAGATCGCGTCGATCTTCGGGTTGTCCATCACACCCTCTTTCACCATCAGCTCGGCGCCGCCCTCTTCACCGGCGGGCGGGCCTTCCTCGGCGGGCTGAAAGATGAATACAACCGTACCCTTGATCTTGTCGCGCATCCCGGCGAGCACCTCGGCGGCTCCCATCAGCATCGCGACGTGCGTGTCATGGCCGCAGGCATGCATAACACCGACCGTCTGCCCGTTGTATTCACCGGTCGCCCGCGAGCGGTACGGCAGATCGTTGCGTTCGGTCACCGGAAGCGCGTCCATATCCGCACGAAGGCCGATCACCGGCCCGGGCTGCGAGCCCTTGAGAATGCCGACAACGCCCGTCTTCGCAACGCCGGTGCGGACCTCCATGCCCAGCCGCCGCAGATGTTCCTCAACGTACTTCGCCGTCTTGAACTCGCGATTGCCGAGCTCGGGGTTCTGGTGCAGATGCCGACGCCACTCGGTAACCTTCGGCATCAGTTTCGCCGCCGCGGCATCGATCTCGCGGCTCATATCGTTGGCCGGAACGGCGTGCGAAAATGCCGCAATACAAACCAACAAGGTCAGCATTCTTTTCATGTATTGGATCTCCTTTGTGGGACGAACGGGCTAGATTGTAGCGCTTCGCACTCAAGTTGCGAGGGACATGGGGTCACTTGAAAAGTTCGATCTCTTTGCCGGACCGGAGGTCCTTCAGATAAAGTCCCATCCGCCCCTGAGAGCCTCGAATGAACGCGATCTTCTTTCCGTCCGGCGACTCTCGGGCAAAGAAGCCCTTAATGTCCAGCGGTTTGAGGTCGGAACCATCGGCGTTCATCGAGAAGATCTCCTGCTCCTCACCAGTCATTCTGGTAAAGATCACCCGCCTTCCGTTCGCACTCCACGATGGGTAAAAATTATGGCCGATGTTATTTGTCAGCAACTTCTTGTCGCTACCATCGGCATTCATCGACCAGATCTGATCTTTGTTATCACGAATTTCACGATAATAAACGATCCGCCGGCCATCCGGCGACCAAACCGGATTGTAGAAGGCAACCTTGTCATCCTCGGTCAATCGTGTGGGGTTGGAACCGTCGATGTTCATTACGTAGATCTGCGGCAACCCGCCGTCACGCTCGGAATTGAAGACGATCTTCTTGCCGTCCGGAGAAACGACCGGGGCACCGTCGCGTCCCGGTGCTCTCGCAACAAGCCGCAGTCCGCCGTCCTTAACGCCGACCGAGAAGATCTCCTGTTCGCGGCTGCGAGGAGCACCGCTGCCGAAAAAGATGGTTTTGCCATCGGGCGAGAAGCTGGGGAACGACTCATTCCCGTTCGCTCCGGTCAACCTGCGAAGTTGGCCGCCATCGGCACGGGATACGTAAATGTCCGCGACCATCGTTCGCGGAGTAGTGTTCGATACCTCCATCCGGGTAAACGCGATCATCTTGCCATCCGGCGACCAAACGACGTGCCCAAAAGAAACGGTCGGACCACCTTGAGCTGCGGCATTCGCCGCGACGAAACCGCCGACGAGTATGAGCGAAACAAGATATCTCAACATAGCAACTCCATTTCGAGCAATTCGCCTTTCGCGTCATCTCAGACCGCACTGCGAATGGCCGACCACACCAGAGATCGCCATCGGAGCCCGGTATCCTGCACGAACTCCGGCTTACGGCTTCTTAACCAATTCGACGATCTCAACAAGAACCCTTCCCATCGGCTTGCCGAGGTCCTGCGGCACACTCGTATTTACCTGAACGGCGATGGCGATCTTGTGCTCGGGGAAGTACATCATGTCGGTCATGTAGCCGGGAAAGAAGCCGCTGTGGCCGTAGGTGAGCCCAGCGGGCGTCGGCCGAATGATCGCCCCGAGGCCATACTTTACATTCGGCCCGAGCTTTGCCGGGACCCCATCGACCATTATCGGCACGAGCGATGCGTCGAAGGCTCTTCCCTCATACATCATCTTTGCCCAGCGGGCGAGGTCCTCGCCGGTCGAAGCCCAGCCGCCGCCGGTCCACTCAAGCTGCGGGTTGACGATGAACTTGCCGTTCTCGATCATTCGGTCGCGACCGCCAAAGGGATTGTTCGGGCCGGCATAGCCCTGCACGACGTTCCTGAGCTTCGGCCCGTCCTGCGGAATAGTGTTCGTGAGCTTGAGCGGTTTGATGAATCGGCGTTTCGCCTCGCTGTAAAATTCTCGGCCGGTCACCCGTTCAAGGATCATCCCGAGCACGATGTAGTTCGTGTCCGAATAATCCCATCCCTTCCCGGCGTCGAACGGAGCAGGAGCGTCAAAAAGGTACGCAAGCCGGTCTTCCGGCGTCCACACTTTGTACGGATTAGCCGTGAGAAAATCGGTGAACTCCTTCTTAAACTCGTAGCGAACGAGGCCGCTCGTGTGGTTCATCAATTGACGAATGGTAATGTCCTTCGCGTTCGAGATCCTCGAAAACCATGGCTCCTTTCCAAAGAACTTTTCGATCTTGTCGTCGAGGCCTATCTTGCCGTCCTTCACCAATTGCATCGCCATAGCCGCCGCGAACGTCTTGCCGGTGCTGCCCGCCGGCATTCGGTCGTCGGGGCGCATCCGCCGCTTCGTCTCGTGGTCCGAGACGCCGACGGCGAGTCCAAACGAAGTGCCGTCCGCGAGAACTGCGCCGAACGTAGCTCCGGGAAACTTACCCGCGGCGTGCCACTCATCAAGCTTCGACTGAATCGCCTGCTTAATGTCGCGGCCGTTCGCCCCCGAGGTCGATCCCTGTGCGCCGACCAAGATAGCCGCGGCCAGAAGTATCGAGAGGGCGGCAAAAGAGTATCTTATGAAATTCGCTCGCATCTCAGTTAGCTCCAAAATTCAATGCCGGCTTAAGCTGACCCCGGTGGCAGGTGGTGCAATTGATCGTCGGATTCTCGCTGCGGAGGTTCTTGATCGCCTTAAGCTTCTCGTTGTTGATGCTGTTCACCATCGCGGCCATCTCGCGGGCGATCTGTTTCTGAGGCTTCTCGTCCACTTCCCATTTGTCGGGTACGTGGCAGTGCGTGCAGTCGACTCCAAGCGATCGCGAATAGCCCATCTGCATTATCATTGGGATGCGGCCCGCAGGGATGCCTTTGAGGAACTGAATGTTCTTAAAAACGTTTTCGGAGGGTTCTTGCTCACGGCCTTTGACCTGTTCTCGAATACGAGCGATGGCTGCCGCCTGATCGAACGCGGGCGTCGGCGTGGCTACCGCCGTCCCGTTTGTTTGTGCTCTGCTGCCTTTATCGCCAATGAATATGAAACTGAGGGCAGCAAAGAGAGCGAAACCGAACACGCCGAACCTTACAACACGCGACGATCGCATAAATTCCTCCTATTTCTTGCCGGGCTTCCGAACATACGTAAAGTCGTATCGCTGCGTCCAGGTCTTGCCGTCATCCGTCGAGCTTTCGCCCAATTGCCGCACGCCTCCATCCGGCAATTTCGAGAATGTCATCCGCAAGAGTGTCCGCGGAGTTACGTTTGGCGATTCCCCGATCATCACCATCTTTCCGTCGATCAATGTGCCGGTGTAATGATTGATGTTGCCTTTATCATCGACCCAGGTTTGGTACCACTTCTTGTCATTGCGGTTGAAAACGTTAAAACTCTTACCGCTATTCACCGGAGTGTTCCAATTCTCAAAGATCACGCAGTTGGAAAGGATGAGCTCAATGCTGCTCGAACCAACGGTCAGCCCTTGAGCGTTTTTTGCATCCCACTCGCCGATCCAGAAATCAAATTGTCGGAACTCCGGCGAGCCGTTACAGGGATTCGCAGCTATATCGAGCCGGTTGGAAAGCTCGACGAATTTATCGTCGGAGCGAAAGGCCGCAAACTCGGCGGAGCCATCAAGCGTGGTTGCCGGTATACCTCCAAGCTTAGTCGCCTGTTCGAGCACCTCGAACATCTTTCCGGCCTCTTTCGCACCGGCAAAGGCCCGTGCAAGAGCGGTCGCAAAAACCGGGTTCGGCGAGGCCGTCATCACAATCTCAAGCGGCCCGATCGCATCGCGATAACGGCTCAACCCGATCAAGCACACCCCGAGCCGATACTTTGGGCCGAAGTCGTTTGGTTCGGCGGACGCGATCTTTTCGTAGAGTGGAAGTGCGGCTTTCCAATCCTTTTTCTGGTAAGCCGCATCAGCTTCGGAACGCATTTCGGCCGAGACTGCCGATTGCCCGGATACACATATCGCGGTTCCGAACAACAGAATCAAGGCGAACGCGTACCTGCCGAATCTCATTGCGGCAGCCCCCATTTTTTCGGATCGGGCTTCATCGCCTTTTCCCTATCGGTGCAGGCTCCGGGATCGATGGTCGATGCGCCGTTGGCGATCTTCCAGACGCCGTCGACCTTGACGAGATTGAATTGGTTTACACCGCAATGAGAAAGCCTTTCGCCAACAAAGAACACATAGCGGCCATAGACCATCGCATAGTCGCCCTCGACCTCGACCTGGGGCGCGTACATTTCTTCGCGGAGTTTGGCTTCTTTGTTGGTGAACATCTTTGAGAATGCCTCGCCGCTGATCACCTCAACGCGCGAAGTTCCATCGCGAAGCTTGCGGATGGCGACGAGTTGATTTTCAGGCGTGCCGAGTGCAAGGATGCCCGCCGGATTTGCCGCTGCCATCTCAGCGAAGAGCTTTTCGACGACAGCGAAGGGAGCCGCCTTCTCCGCCGACAACTGAGCATTTATCGAAACACAAAGTGTCAATACGAATGGAAATAATAGCTTCTTCATATTTGTTAGATACCTGTAACGGCGACGCCATCCGGCGATCTGCCCGTCTCGACCCGGCCCGTGACCTCTCCGGTCTCAAGATCAACGCGAAGAACGACATCGGGTTGTATCGCGGTGATGAACGCGGTCTTGCCGTCCCTAGAAAACGCAACGCCAAAGGGAGTGCTCTCGAGCTTGATTCGCCGTACCTCCTTTCGCGAGATAGCATCGACAAGAACGATCTCCTTGGTCTGCCAGATGGTGTTAAGCACGGATCTACCATCGGGTGTGAACCGAACGCGATAGGGCCTGCCGCCAAGCGGAAGCTTTGCGACAGACTTCGCCGAGGCGGCATCTATTATCTCGACTGCGTTCTCGGCGTTGAGCCCGACCCAGACCTCTTTTCCGTCGGGCGAAAGGTCGATCGCCTCGGGCTGTTTTCCAACCGGTATCTGAGTAATCGTCGAACCCGCGGGCGGCACATTTTGAAATCGGAACATCGTTACCGTGTCCGAACCTATATTTGCCGTATAGAAAGCCTTCTGGTCGGAGCTGCCGGCGATCATATGCGAGGCGTTCTGGCCGGTGCCCATGATCCAATCGACCTTGTTCGTCGCCGGATCGAATCGGGCGATCGCGCGATTCACCTCCGCCGTGAAATAGAGCTTCCCACCGATGAGTTGAATGCCGTGCGGCCTGAGCAGCGGGCCGAGGTCAACGCGGCGAAGTTCCATAGCAGACGCGATGTCGATTATCGAAAGAGTGTTTCCCGGGGTTTGAGCGCCATAGTTAGCGACAAACGCCGTTTTACCGTCATCAGAGATGACGACCTCATGCGGACCTTCGCCGACCGCGACCCTGCCGGTCACCTTCATCGTTGCGGGATCGACGATCGCCAGATCAATGTCGGTCTTATTGAGGACGACAACAGCGGGTTTCGCCTGTCCGAAGACATCGGCAACGCCAGAGAAACCGAAGTAGGCGATCAACAGGAAAAATGCGGCAATGTTTGCTCGTATTAGCATAGTTTCGACTCTGACTGATTTACGTAATGGGTCAGGTCAAGGTTTCACAGGTTGTGTCAGAACAGAAAAATGACCGTTTCACCGAAGCTCAGTTCAGGAAAACGGTCGATCGGAGTGTCACTTCTTTCCTGCTAAGGCTCGTCTTCAGTAAGCCTTTCCTCAAGCAATCGGGTCGAGACCGTCAGGAAGTCGTGGGCCGTGATCATTCCGACCAGTTTGCCGTTCTTGCAAACCGGAAGACAGCCGATGCCTCGCTCACGCATCAGGTAAAGAGCATCAAGCGTCGGCGTTTCGGGCGAGATGGTCAGAAGGTCACGTTTCATTACGTCCAATACGACCATATCGTCCGCGGCTTTCGCACGGTTCGTCGCCAGCATCGAGATGAGATCTCGGTGCGAGACAATACCGACGAGGTGACCGTGGTCGTCCTCGACTGGAACGTGGCGGACATGCCTCCATTCCATCAAACTAGCAGCAAGGTCAAGCACATCGGTCGGCCGCACGGTGAAAAGGTCTCGGGACATGAATTGTTCAACTGTCCGAAAATTGTCGATCCAATCAGATTTCTTCTCGATAGTTGCGAGCGGCCATCTATGTACCGGCATATTCGCCTCTTGATTCTTGATCATCGCGGCGACGAGAGCCCGCATCCGGATGTTCGTCTTGGCAGCACGGTCCATTTTTGCCAGCGAGTCAAGAGTCCATCGCGCTCCGTTGGAACCTTGTTGTACGCGTTCCTCGAGTGTCCCGAGGTAACGGTCGATGTCCTCTGCGGCGATCTCCGCCATCTCGAGCCCCTTACGTGCGAGCGGGAGAAGCTCGTCGAGGATAAGCTGAGGAGCGGAAAAGGATTGGCCGTCGAGCCAAGTGATTTGCGAGCGGAGCCCGTATCGGGCAACGGTGAAAAAGTTCGTCTTTGCGTCGTCAAACTCCATACGCTCGCGGACGTCTCCGTATTTATCGGGCAGGGCCTTCATAAGCCCCAGAAAGAACGCCGCGTTCGCGACCTCGTCAAGAACGGTCGGACCAGCCGGAAGATAACGGGCCTCGATCCGAAGGCTCGGACGGCCGTCCAATATGCCGTAGCAGGGGCGGTTCCATCGCCAAACAGTGCCATTGTGCATCCGCCACGCCTTGAGCTCGGGTATACCGCCGCGACGATATGTTTCCAGCGAATTTTCGTCGATCTCGCGGGTCAAGATGATGCGAAAACGTGCCACATCCTCGTGAAACATTTCAGCGATCGAATCATTGACCCAGCTTCGTCCGAACGTGACCCGAGCGGGACGGCTGCGGCCCTGATGCACCGGCGAGCGTTCATCGACCGCGTGCTGAAAAAGTGCAAGCCGTGTCTCGTGCCAAAGCCTGTGTCCGAGCAGTACGGGCGAATTAACGGCCGCAGCCAGCACCGGTGCCGAAACCGCCTGTGCCCAGTTGTACGAGTTCGTAAAGTCCTCAATGTTAGGCTGAAGGTGTATCTGAAAGCTGGTGTTGCAAAACTCCAGAAACGTGTCCTGATGATGGAGCCTGATCTCATCGAGGCCCTTAATATGAACGACCCGGTCCTCGCCGTGAAGCGCGGTCAAAACCTTATTGAGCTGAGCATATCGCGGTCCGGGCGTCAGGTTTCTTTCGACAAGGTCAGATTCCTGTATCGTCGGCAGGATGCCGCAAAGAACGACATCGCCGCGGCGCTCGGTCATATGCAGTTTCACTGCGGCGAGTATCTCTGCGATCTCGATCTCGAGCTTGCGAAGGCAATCACCCTTGAATTCGAGAGGCGTCAGATTCGCTTCGAGATTGAATTGACCGATCTCGGTTGTGAGGCGTTCGTCGCCGGCCGCGGCGATCAATTGCGTCGAGTATGGCACCGGGTGCATAGCCGAATCCACGAGGAACATCTCCTGCTCGGCACCGATGCGGCTAACGCCCGTCTCGAGTTTACCCGATCCAAGCATCTCCTCAAGTACGTGCAGATCCGTAAGGACTGCCTTAGTAAACTCGCGGACGTGGGCATCATTTGCATCGGTATGAACTGTGTGTTCTCCCATGGTCTCCCTCTATGCTCTTCGCACTGTTCAGCCTTCGTTCGTAAATGGACTCTTGATGTCGTGCTTCCGGCGGCTGACGGTTAAACTCTCGCCCGTCCAACGGCGCTTCCTAAAACCCAAAAGGTGAAATACTTGCAACGGAAAGAACCGAGCGACCGTTGTATCAACACGCAAAACTTCGCGGTCCGCATCCGTTGGATGAACGCCGGGAAGAAGATGTATCAGGTCGCCGAGCCGCATCCATCGAAGGATGGCAGAGAGCCAAAGCCAGAATTGCTTGACTCGCCTGCCGATAAAGAAGCCGTCCTCACCGAGCTTTTGGTAAAGCGGCATAAGAATCAATCCGCTTTCGCTCGCCCTGATATTTCCGGACAGATCGTCGGCAAGATACTCGCCCTTTCTTATCGGTTGAAAGTTTTCATAGCCTGGCCGCATCACGAAGCCGTCGTTTTCCGTGATCTCATGTCGATAACGGATCTCCAGTATCTCCGGCCGGCCCGTGGCCTTTTTCACGACCTGCGCGTGATAATCCGCATCGGGAATATCACTCTTTTTGATGACGCCGGCCGCCTCGATTGCCAGCCAAACCAAAGATTCGTGGGTGTTTACGGTCGATTCGGCATAATGCTGGCCGCCTTCGAAACCCATTGTCACCGCTCCGATATTATTAAGATATTCAAGCAGCGTTCCCTCAAGCTGTTCTTCGATGCCGAGGAGGAAAGTTACGGGCAACTTGGTCGCAAATCTGCGGTTACGCATCGTGTCGCCGACGGTCGCAAACGGCACGCCCTCTGCCGATGTCGAATGCAGATCAAGGGCAAAGACCTCACCGCGTGCCGAATTGAGTATCGGCACTATCGCAGCCAAGAGCTCCATTTGTTCGCGGTCCTCGGAAAACTGCGGCGGGAGCTGAGAGCCCGGGTCGTTTCGGGTAACATTGGCATCGGTCCAGTGGCGGTTCAGGTCTTGGTGGATGAACCTGACCCCTTTTTGCATTGCTCGTGTGTTTCCGGCAAAGAGAAAAATTCGCCCGTGACGCCGATCCTCGAGCGCCGCAAGTTTCACGGCGACTCGGCGAGCCGCACGAACTCCCGCGGTCTCATTGCCGTGAATACCGCCAAAAACCATGAGCGTCGGGCCTTCGGATTCCGCCCCGAAAGATCCGATCAAATGCTCGCCCTCGGCGACAATTTCCGCTGTCTTGGTTATCGAGTCCACCGTTCTGCTATACTCCTCTGCAAATATCGAACCGCGAGAGTTATGACCGATTCCGACACGCTGACCGGGACCGTTAAAGGCCCCGGCCAATTGCCTCAAGAATACACATTCATTACACGCGACAATAGCCGCGTTAGGATCGGCGAGTTCGTTTACTACGAGGCCGAGGCCGAATCAGAGACCCGCCGCATCGTCGGAACTGTGAAAGCAAGGAAGCTCATTCGCGGCCTGCCGGACGATTTTCTCTCGGAACCGGACATCCGGCCTTCTGAGGTCGCCGCGATTCTCGGTATCGATCCTAACCCTGAGGTCTACGAGATCACGGTCGAGACCATCGGTTACTTTAGTCTTTCACTTGGTGACTTTGTAAATCCTCGCATACCGCCAAACCCCGGCGACGCCGTAAGGCTCGCTTCAGCCGACACGCTTGCGTCTGTCCTTAGTCCCTGCCGCGAAGGTGAAGCCGGTTCAGCTCACATTGGGTCGCTCCTAACGCGAGATGCGGGCGAGGTGCCGATAGTCCTTTCGGTGAAAGATGTCGTCTCGACCCATCTCGCGATACTCGCGTCAACCGGTTCTGGAAAATCCTACACGGCGGGTGTTCTGGTCGAGGAGATGCTGCGGCCATACAACCGTGCGGCAGTGCTGATAGTTGATCCGCACGGCGAGTATCACACAACGGCGTCGATCCAGGGCGACGAGCAATTCCTAGGGGCGGACGGCTATCGTCCAGAAGTGAAGATCTTTACGCCCGAGCGCATCAAGGTCCGATTCTCATCGCTTACCGAAGGCGACATCCGGTACTTACTGCCCGATGGCACCTCGGACAAGATGCTCCACTTTCTACGGCAGGCGTTTCGCTCGCTTCTGGAAAAGCTTCGGGCAGAGGGACGAAAGGAATATCTTTACAACTACTTTGATCTCCGCGATGAGGTACAACGACAGCAATACGGCAAGGACGAACGTGATGCCGGCGACGGCGGCAACGTCTCATCGATACAGGGGCTTCTCTGGCGGCTCGATTCGCGGTTCGATCAGGCCGACAGCATTTTCCACCCTCACGAACACATCGAACTCGGCGACCTTTATCGGCCTGGCCGCGTGACGATCCTTGACCTCTCGGACATAGAGCAAAGCCTGCAGCAGGTGATCGTCGGAACGCTTCTCCGACGAGTTAAAAAAGCCCGCGAACAGACCGTTCGGGGACATGCGAAGTCGGGTGAGAATTTCCTCGATTATCCGGTGTTCACTTTGCTCGAGGAGGCACATCGATTTGCTCCGGCAGGTTCCAGCGTTGTCTCCACCAACGTGCTGAAACAGATCCTTAGCGAGGGGCGGAAATTCGGCGTCGGCATCGGGTTGATAACCCAACGGCCCGGCAAGCTCGATCAGGACGTGCTCTCGCAATGCATGACGCAGATCATCATGCGGATCGTAAATCCGATCGATCAGCAGACCATCGCACAATCTGTCGAGGGCACGGGCCGGGCGATGTTAGCCGAACTTCCGGCTCTGACGAAAGGCCAGGCGATCATCTCGGGCGTAGGCATAAATACTCCGGTGATGTGCCGCATTCGCCCGCGCTTGACGGCCCACGGTGGCGAGACCTTCGACGCCCCGGCTCAATGGCTGAAATGGCACAATGAGGGCCGGGAAAACCGCGAGCAAGACGCAGCACCTTACTTGAAGCCCAATTCTGACAAGAAGCCAGAGAAGCTCGGAAAGATCCGCATTTGAAACGATTCATCGTCCACCAAGTCGGTAAAGCTCCTGCCCGTCCGGACCGGCCAGATCCTTTCTGACTAGTAGCATCAGTTCAACGCCCGGCCGAAGCGGATAGGACGCGTGGTAAACGTAGCTTGCAGAATAGCGGCGAATGACCTCAGCATCCTGCTCGCCCTTTTTCGCGACGATCATTTCCGCCGTCGGCGCATCAACAAACTTTCCGTGAAAGATCACCTTCGGATAGTCGCGAGCGTACCAGACCAGCGGCCAATAGTCCGGCGAGACCACATCTACCGCAGTCCCATTCCCCTTGCCGCTCACTTCGGCGAACCGCTCGATGTCGGCGACCATTTCCAAAAACTCACGCCGCGTATGCGCGTAGACGTATGGCATTTTTTCGTCGTCGTACCTGACAAAATTCGCGTCGTAGGTCTGATAGGCAAGCACCGCGAATGAGGCTCCTGTCATGACGACCGCGGCGACCCGCCCAAGCGACCCGAATGACCGGGCGATCTCATTTACCGCGTAGCCAGCGGCGATGCAAGCCGGCAGAATGAATGAAAGTGCAAGCCACGGAGTCTTGTAAGGAATGATCGTGTAGGCAAGGAAAAGCCCGAGAGTCCATAGCCCGGCGAACATCGCGAAGCGGTGGCGGGCCTTGAAAAAGGCGATCGCGGTCCCGACGGCCGAGAGAATAACGATCGGAGACTCGACCTTCATTCCCCAATTCAGGTATGCAAAAAGCCCGTTGTCCGTATGGTCGCGGCTTCCCGTCTTGGTCCATATCGTGTAGGCCTCGAATGCTTTGCTGACGCCTTCCGGGTACGTAAAGAATGACGAGAAGAAAAGGACAAATATGTAAATGAACGCGAGTGCCGAGGCGATCAAAACAAGCCAAAGGTCGATGCCAGAGCCAAGAGCTTCGCGAAAGTTTGCCCAATTGAGTTCGGGGTCGTCGAGTTCATCTTTGCCGCCGCTTGCCAACTTTCCCGTCAGCATTCGACGCCAAAGCCAGACGAAGAAGACTGCGATCAGCATTGTTCCAAGTGTGATAAATGCCGTTTCCTTGGTCGCGAAGAATAGTGCCGCCGAAGCCGACGCGATTATGAGATAGATCGCCCGCCCTTCCCGCCAGACCATCAGCATTCGGATGACGAAACCGACCAAAACCACTTCAACCACAAAGACCGCAACGGCAATGTAAAAGAACCTATCGGGGTCGCCGGACGAGAGCGATGACGAGATGTTGAGCGTCGTCGGAAAAAATGAGACCAATAAAAGCAAAGCCATCCAACCGATCGCAAATGGCCCGGCCTTTCGCCGCTCAATGAACGACGTAATGGAGATAACGATCGCCAAGCTTAGAAATACAAAGAAGATCTCGTGGATAAAGTATCGCGATATGAAGACCATTCCCGGCGAGAGTGCCAGGAACGCGGCGGCGGCGAGTGCACCGACCCGGCCGATATATCGGCGGAGGAAGAACGCCAAAATGACGATCAAGACGCCCCAAATGGCAACGCTCCAGCGGACCGTCACGGTATCAAGCCCGCCGAAAAGTTTCGTGAACGCGAGCGAAATGTAATAAAGCGTTGGGCCGTGATAATTTTCGGGATCGTATTTATAAACACCGTCGCGAAAGAGGTTCGTCAGAAACCAACCGTTAACGCCCTCGTCGTGGTGAAAGGGCTTGAGAGCCAGCCAGTAGAAACGTAGAAATGCTGCTAAAGCAGTCACGGCCGCACAGCCAAGTAGCCACGTGACATCCGCCCCGAAGCCGCCTTTTTCCTCACTGTTCGTTTCTTCGATAGACATTCGTCAGCCTTTTGGTTGCTATTCTACGAGCTTGTAAACACGATACTGTCCGGACTCGGCGATCACCGGGTAACGGGCAAAAAACTGTTCGTTCGGTGAGAGCGTGTTCCGCTCTTCGGGTGAAATGAGCACGTGCGTGATCCCGTATGCTCTTATCAGTTCCTCGGCCTGCGGACCGCCGCGATAGATCGTCTTGAGGTCCTCTTCGCGTGGCTTGTAGTCAATACCGTGCGAGCCGAGATGCCCGGCGTATCGCATGAACGAAGCCCGGCCGCTGAGCACGACCGCAGAATTGTACGTCGGAGCGTTGAGCAGAACTGAATCCGGCCGCGTCGAAGCGCGAATGCGGTTTGCCACCGTAACAGCATCGGGCTCAAACACGCGGTAATTGATCTGCCCGGAAAGAGTTCGCCACACATCGAGCCCGCCGCTCATTGTCAGCACGACGACCGCAACCGCGGCAACGGCCTTCCAGCCTGCCAAACGCCGCCAGAGCCATGCGATCGCAAGAACTACGAACGGCAGCGACATCACGTACCAATAGATCAGGATCTTGATATTGTCCCACTCCCACGGTGCGAACTTGAATACATTCGAGACAACAAAAAGAACCGCGAACGGAACGTAGAATAGCAGAAGCGTCGGGCTTGCCTTGATCGCAACCGCATCGGCCTCGCGTTCGGCCTTCGACGCCTTTTTCTTCTCATTAGCCTTTTCCATCGCGGGCCGAGCGGCGGTCCAAACTAGATAAATTCCCGTCGCCAGCAAAGGCAAGAGTAGCCCCGTATTCTTAAGCCAGAACCACAGAAAATAATCGTCCCGCTTGTCCCAGCCAAAGTGGAAGCCGATGAACTCGCTCGTCCGCGTCGCACTGCCGGTCATCGACCAAGCAAGAAGCGGAACTGCGATGACCGCCGTGCCTAATGCAAACGCCAGAAGTTCCCGCCAGCGACCCGGCCTGAATCCAAGAGCAAAAAGCCCGACAACGAAAAGGACGGCAAGGCTGTGAACGTGTATCAGCGGAAGCGTTCCCGCGGCCAGTCCGACCAAGAGGTAGGGCAGAAGCTGCGCGTACAAGACTTTCGAATCGTCGGACTTTTCGGCGTCTTCTGTTTCACCAAAGACCCGCCACATCGCCCCGATAGCAATCAGCGCGATCGGCATTCCGAGCAAGAGGCTTCGCTGCGTCAAGAAAAGTGTCGTCAACGAATTTCCCCATCGAAACTGATCGCCGATTGTGTAATCCTTCGGCAGATTCCAGATGAGCTCAAAAAGGCCCTTCGATTGCCCAAAATAGTCACCGAAGAAAACCACAAAACCCAGTCCGCCGCTCAGGAAAAGCAAGACCGGAGCGAGCTTAGCGGCGAGCGTGTCACCCACCAGCTTCAGAACAAGCCGCTCGAGCACGACCAGAAGCGAGAATGCCCACGCCACATTCTGGACCAGCATTGCCTCGCGAACGCCCACGCCTAGCTTCATGAACATCGCCGTGATCAGGTCGGCAATAAATGGATATGTGAACTTAACGCCCGCAAAGTTTGGGTTGTCCGGCGGGAAGCTCGCTCCCTCCGTAAAGGCATAGATCGCCCCGAGGTGAAACGGCAGGTCGCCAAGGTTGTTTGAGCCACCGGTAAAGATGCCCTGCTCGTTGATGATGATCGCCCGGTCGAAAAATAGTATCAGCAGGCCCAGAAAACACGCGTAATAAAAGAACCGCAAAAACTTGATCCCGGTCGCCCCTTGCAGCTTTCCGCGGGCAAGAATGCGGTCGCGGTCAAAGGCCTTCCGACGGCTTTCATCCAGCAAGAGAATCAGCGGCAACAGAGTGATCAGGAGGGTGGCAACCGCGACCGCAGGCGTTATCCCAAAGGCAAAACCGAGCACGAATCCAGAAAGCCCGAAGACCGCCGAGCCGATCACGCACCCAGCCGCCAGCCGCCAAAGCAGCGGCTCGTCGTCCTCGATCAGGTAGGTAACGGCCGCACCGCCGATGGCGATCAGGATAAGAATTATCAGTCCAAGTATCATCTACAATGCTCGCAGAAACTGTAGATTAAAGTAACCGATTATTCTTTCGCGGTAAAACTTGCCGCCGGGCCACAAAGGGCCGCTAGAAACTGCCATCGAATTCCTCTATAATTCCTCAACATTTGATAAGTAATCCCGATGGCTTTGTGAGGCTTTGAAATTATGTCGCGAGCACTACCTGCTTTGCTTCTCTTTACACTCTTTGTGGTCGTCTCATTTACGCCGGCGCAGGACTCACCATTTAGTCGGCCCGAGATCGTTAATACATTGTCGCGACCACCCGCAGCCGAGCCACCGGCCGAGCTTCACCTTATCCGCGGCGTCCGCTCTCTCGGCGGAGCCACGGCGATCGTCCACACAGACAAAACCGTTCTTCGCACCGACGACGGCGGCAAGATCTGGCAGGCTTTGCCGCTCCGGCTTAGCACCGCGGAGCGGATCGCTTCAGTAACCTTCGATGCCGGCAGACTTTTTGCCGTCGTTGAGAATGGGGTTGAAGTTTCGCTTGCGGCATCAGCCGATGGCGGCAGCACGTGGTCGAGGTTCCCTCTCGCCCTTCCGCGTTTTGAAGATATCGAAGCTGCTCCAGCCACAGGCAAACTCACATTTGCGGGATCATTAATTACGCTCAGCTTTCGGCTGCAAACTTCTTCTAACTTTATCGGAATGGCTGAATACCGATCGGCGGATGGCGGCAGCTCATGGGAACTTATCAGCCGCGAGATCGACATACGCCTTGAGGACAAGCCCAATGGCGTTATCAGCGATGGGCCGTGGACGCTCGAAAACATCGGCGAGTGTCTCGGTATCAAGACCGGCTGTTATCAGCGGTCGGTGCTAAAGTTTGCGGGTTCCGGTGCGATGCCCGCCGAGTTGATGGTTCAGACGGAGACGGCCAGAGAAAAGGCGCATGAAGAAGCCCTCGAAACACCTCGCTTCTCTGCGCCGACCGGCGGGCCGAATCGCCTTAGCCTCAATCGCGGTTTTGATAAGTGCACCGCCGGCACCGTCCAGCAGATGCAAACGTGGTGGGACACGTCGTGGTTTCACGATGCAAACATCTACATGAGCGGCCGCAATCGTGGGTGTACTCAGGCTCAACTGTCCGCTGCATGGGTCCAGCAGGTCAAGGCGATGGGTTGGGGACTTATCCCGACGATCGTCGGCTACCAATCGCCGTGCATCGCCAGCACTACGTTTACGCGGCCGCGATTCAGCCTTGACCCGGCGGTTGCCGAAACCCAAGGACGCGAAGAAGCCGGCATCGCGGTAACCGACGCGGGCAATCTCGGACTCGGGCTCGGCACGATCCTCTATTACGACATGGAGCGGTACGACGAGACGGCCCAAACGCCCGGCTGCCGCATCGCCACGACCGCGTTTCTCAAGGGCTGGACGGACCGCGTCCGCGAGCTCGGATATGAATCCGGCACTTACGGCTCGCCAAAGAACGCGCAGGAAGACTGGGTAAACCTGCCGCCCGCCAGCAAGATGCACGCGATCTGGATGGCACGCTGGGACAACGTGATGAGCGTTTGGACATACATCTCATTCCCGACGTTTCCGACCAATGAATGGGCGAACAACCAGCGGATCAAGCAATGGCAGGCTCCGCACGACGAGACATGGGGCGGGGTCACCTTTAATATCGACGGCAATATCTCCGACGCACCCGTTTTCGGCAACGCGATCCCGCGGAACCAGAACGCAGACTTTGATGGCGACGGCAAAACTGACATAAGCGTCTATCGGCCAGAGGGCGGTATCTGGTACGTGCTCAGAAGCTCGAACTCGACATTTACAGCGACATCATTCGGCGTAGAAACGGATATTCTGGCAGCCGGCGATTTTGATGGAGATGGCCGAACGGACTACGCCATTTTCCGCCCGGCGGACGGAACCTGGCACTTCCTTCTCAAAGGGCTTAACTATTCCACACGGCAGTTCGGCTCGGCAGGCGACATTCCGATCGCGGGCGACTTTAATGGCGACGGCAAGGCGGACATTGCGGTCTTTCGGCCGTCGAATGGCGTTTGGTACATCGCAAACAGCGACAGCCGCGGGACGTTCACCTTTGTCCAATTCGGAGCGGCCGGCGACAAGCCCGTTCAGGCGGATTACGATGGCGACGGCAAGACCGACATCGCCGTTTACCGACCAGAAAGCGGAGTTTGGTATGTGCTGAAGAGTTCGGACGGCAGCTTTACGGCGACCTCGTTCGGCATCGAAACGGACCTTCCGGCACAGGGCGATTTTGACGCCGATGGCAAAGCCGACTTCGCCGTCTATCGGCCGGCGGACGGGCTCTGGTATATGCTCCGGACGACTGAGGGGTTTGGCGCGTTTCAGTTCGGTGTAGATGGCGATGTGCCCTCGACCGGCGACTACGACGGCGACGGCCGAGCGGACCTTGCGGTCTTTCGCCCCTCGACCGGCGTCTGGTATTTGCAGAGAAGCCAGCAGGGATTTTACGCGGCCCAGTTCGGGGTCGCGACCGACCGCTCTATCCCCAACGCCTATCTGCCGGCACCGTAGTTGGATGGAGTGTGGACACTCTTGTCCGCATCGCCGGTTCCTCCGGCGAGACTTTCGTTCGCGTCGAAGCGACGCTCATGCGGACAGGAGTGTCCGCGCTCCTATCGTGTGAATTTCGACCTTATCTTCACCGCACGCTCGATGATGTCGGCGTTCTCAAGGATCTTGAGACGCAAGTCGCGGTCGAGCGATGGATTATCTGCGAGGAATTTGTTGATCGTTGCGAGTGCCTCTTCGCTTCGCTGGCCGCCGATGAAGGCGCCGAGCCAGCCGTTGACGAAAAAGATCTTTCGGTTGCGTTTGTGGTTAGGCAGTTCTTGCAAGGCCTTTTGCAGATACGGAAGCGTCAGCTCCGAATGCCGTATCGAGTTCCACGGCCCGAACGCCGCCTCTATCCAGCTTTCGGAGATCTCTTTGTTATTGACGAAATCGTTCCAATACTTCGCCTTGTTCTCCGCCGTCGCAATGCCCGCCCGTGCCGCGTAGGCATAACGCTTTGCGTCGTCGCTGGTTTCTGTTTTTTCGAGTTCAGCCAAAAGCTTTTGCGCGTCCGGATCGCCCAAGATCAACAGCCGAGTAACGATGTCGAACCTGTCCTTCGTCTTCAGCGGAATCGCGGGGACCGCCAGCGTCCTGCCGTCCTTCTGGCTCCCCTCTTTACGAAGGAGGGGTGTCGGCGCTTCGCCGACGGGGTGGTTCTCTCGTTCATCAGACTGGCCGCCCGCTGACGCAGGCGGTTCTGACAACATTGCTTTCAACACGCCCCGAGCTCTTTCGCTCGAAGCTATATTCAGAAACGCCCGGTAGTACGTAATCCGCTGTCCGAGCGTTTCGGCGTTTTGCATTCGCTCGATCAGCATATCCTCGACGCGGGGCAGCAGGTCAGAACCCGCTGCGTCAGCGGCGGGCCAGTTCGGTGATCTACCAGACTGGCCGCCCCCTGACGGAGGCGGTTCTGACAGGTAATAATTCATCGCCGTCCCGACGCGGCTGAGCAGCAACGCGGTCGTCGATTCGTCGTCAGTTGCGGAAGCCTGCGCGTCAGGAAGGGCTTTACTTCCAGCTTGAGCGTTAAGCCCTTGCTCACGCGCGGGCTTCTGCAAAACCTTCACCACCAACTCCACATACTCCCGCGGGTCGAGCTCGCCTTCGCGGACGCTGTCCCAGAGCGCTCCCCACATCATCGACCGCAGGAACGGGTCCTTCTCGTTTTGGATGTTCTTCAGGACATACTCGCGGCTCTTCTCGTCAAGCAGAAAAATGCCGTAGCCGTAGTCTTGGTAGTTAGGGAAAACGAAATCGAAATCTTTTGATGTTCCAACCGGCTTTCCGTCCCAAACTCCATATTGGTAAAAGGGTTGCTCTGTAAATCCGCTTCCGGTGATACGCTCCCCATCCGCGGAAATGACTAAATACTTCAGAGCCTCACTCCATCTGATCAGTTCATTCAACCCACCTCGGTGCTCGATTCGAAGAGTTGTAATGGAGTTTGCACTACCGTCAACAAAGTCGACAGACATTCCACCTCGTTTCAAGACAAAAGTCGGTAGCCCAGGTTGCTGCACCCATGTCCGAGCCCAACTCCCAAGATCTCTAGTGCTGGCGAGTTCGAACTCCCGCACCAGATCCTCCCAGCCCGCATTCCCAAACTCATGCTTCTTCAAAAACGCACGCACGGCGGTTTTGAATTTGTCCTCGCCGAGGTAGAACTCGGCTTGGCGGAGGAACGCGGGGGCTTTGTTATAGACGATGTTTCCGTAGGCGCTCTTTGCGGCGGAGAGGTTCGGGATCTCTTGATAGATCGGGGTCGTACCTTTGGTCGAATCAGTCTGGTAAGCGGCCTGTTTGACGCGTTCGTAGAAGACCTTCCACGCTATCATCTCCGGCATGATCCGCTCCATCGCCTTGTACGCCGTAAATGTCGCAAAGCCCTCTTTCAGCCACAGGTCGTCGAACCAACGCATCGTCACCGTGTCGCCGAACCACTGGTGCGACGCCTCGTGAAAGATCAAAAGGGCCCGCGAGATGTGGTCGTTCCGCGTCGGCTCCTGCGGGAAAATGATCGACGATTCCCGCAAAAACGTCGCCCCCGCATGCTCCATCCCGCCAAACGGAAACTCCGGAATCAAAACCAGATCGTACTTAGCAAACGGGAATTTGTAATCGAAATACTCCTCGAAGTATTTGATCGCCTCACGGTTAAGGCGAAACACCTCAGCAGCGTGGGGCTTGAATTTGGCGGCCTGGGATCTGCGGACGTAGATGTGTTGAAAATACTCGGAGTCAGGCGGAAATCCTTTTGATAACCTCGCATTTTTTTCCTTCTCCATTCGGGCCGCATCCTCGCCGGAGAGCGATACTGAAATGTCATTATTGAGCCACTTGTTGAAAGCCTCCTTTAGTTCCGGTCGAACATCTTTGTTAGTCTCCTTCGGAAGCCAGAATCGTTCGAATGGACCTACTGCAAAAGCAAAAACATAAGTGCTAATTGGACGAGTCTCAACGAAATTAGACTCATATTCACGAGGCTTGTAGCTAGAGCTAGTTTCTGAATCTTCGCCCAAGGCGTTCGAGATCACCGTCCAATCGCTCGGTCTCTTAAAGTTCACCTCAAACCTCGCCTTAATATCCGGCTGATCAAATACCGGAAACGCCGTGCTCGCGTCGGACGGGACGAAGAGCGAGTAGAGATATTCCGACCCGTCCTCCTTATCCACATACCGCGTTATCGCCGACCCGCTCGGCAGTATCGGCGACGTAAAATCGAGCTTGATCACGTTCTCTCCAATGACGACATTGTCATAGAAGACCAGATGCTCATTTATTTCGGCATAGTATCGTGAGATTCCGTCCTTGACGTATTGCGGTCGACCAAACAGTGCGATCCGACCATTAACCGTGACGTTCGAAATGGTCGATTTATCCTCGTGGCCTCGTATCCTTCGCCAGTCGAGAATGATCGGAGGGGTCTGGCTGCCTGCAGACTGGCCGCCCGCTGACGCAGGCGGTTCTGACACGTTCACGCGAATCTCGATCGTTCCTTTCAGCACCGGCGACATCTTTTCCAGCGTCAGGTTCAGCTTGTAGCGGACGTCGCTGTAATGCGCGGCCCGCCACTTTGCCAGCTCGAGCGGAACTCCGGGCTCGATCGGCGGGAGCGTTGGGGCCTGTGAAAAAGCGGTCATCGTTATCAAAAGAACGGTCAGGATCAAATACTTTGTCATAGCTGCTTACCTCGGGGAACAAGGCCGAAAGGCTCGATGATAGAACTATATCTTAGTGCCGCCCGCAGGCCGAAGCGTTGCTTTGACCGCCCGACGGTTGGCTTAAGCCGCCCGCGAAATGTAATATCTAGAGTTTTGGTCAAGCTGACCCTATAAACGCTATGCTACAGGCCGGAATAGTTGGGCTGCCCAACGTAGGAAAATCAACGCTCTTTAACGCCCTTACCGCACAGGAAGCGGCGCTTGCCGCAAACTACCCTTTTGCGACCATCGAACCGAACGTCGGGGTCGTTGCCGTTCCGGATGAACGCCTCACCGTGCTCGAAAAGCTTGTCGGTGCCCAAAAGGTCGTCCCCGCCACGGTCGAGTTCGTCGATATCGCCGGGCTCGTCCGCGGTGCGTCAAAGGGCGAGGGCCTCGGCAATCAGTTCCTTGCGAATATCCGCGAAACGCACGCCGTGATCCAGGTCGTCCGCTGTTTTGAGGACGAGAATATCGTCCACGTCGAAGGCTCGGTTGACCCGATCCGCGATATTGAAACGATCCAGATAGAGCTCGCCCTTGCCGATCTCGCCTCGCTCGAAAAGCGACGCGACAAGGCAGGCCGCGGGGCTAAATCGGGCGATAAAGACGCTAAACGCGAGATCGAGATAATCGAGAAAATAATGCCGGTGCTTGAAGAAGGAAAGCCGGTGCGGTCCGCTCCGCTTTCCGAGGACGAACGCGAGATCGTGCGGAAATGGTTTCTGCTGACGAGTAAGCCGACCATCTACGCCGCCAACGTTGACGAGGCAACGCTCGCCGATCCGACAAGCAACCCGCACGTTCAAAAGGTGATCGAGCACGCGAAAAAAGAGAATGCAGACGTTGTCCCGATCTGTGCCAAGCTCGAGGCCGAGCTCGTCGCACTCGACGCGGCGGACCGTGCCGACTATCTTAAAGACCTCGGCCTGGCTTCTAGTGGCGTCGATGACCTCATTAAGGCCGCGTACCATATGCTCGGGCTGATGAGCTTCCTGACCGCCGGCGAAAAGGAAGTACGTGCATGGACCATCCCGATCGGCACAAAGGCTCCGCAGGCCGCCGGTGAGATCCATTCGGACATCGAACGCGGCTTCATCCGCGCCGAGATCATCGGCTACGAAGACCTCGTCGCCTGCGGCAGCCGCAAAGCCGCCAGCGAAAAAGGTCTCGCCCGGCTCGAAGGGAAAGACTACATAATGCAAGAAGGCGACGTGGTCGATTTCCGATTCAACGTTTAGGCCGGAACCGAGCATCCAACCAAACTATATGGGAGCTTGCTGCGAAATGGATTGCGGGCTAATGCCTGTGGCTGCACGCCAGCGCCGAACGCTTTGGTTGGTATTGATCATCAATGCCGTGATGTTCGCTGTGATCGTCGTAGCCGGATTTCGTTCGGGTTCAATATCCCTGCTTGCAGACAGTGTTGATAACCTCGGCGACGCGCTCACTTACGGACTCAGCCTATTGGCGGTTGGCGGAACGCTGGCGGCAAAGGCGAGAGTTTCTCTTTTTAAGGGTTCGCTGATCTTATTTGCCGCCGTTTTCGTAGGAGCTCAGATAGTTTACCGCCTTCTCGATCCAAACGTGCCGATCTTTGAAATGATGGCCGGGTTTGCCGTTTTAGGACTCGCAGCAAATTCCCTATGCCTTTTGCTTCTCTGGCGGCACCGTAATGAAGACATAAATATGAGCTCGGTCTGGGAATGTTCGCGAAATGATATCGCTTCAAACTTTTCAGTCATTGTGGCAGCGTTTGCGGTCTGGTTTTTTGGCTCCGGTATTCCCGATCTCATTGTGGCTTCGATTCTCTTTATCATACTTGTCCGCTCGGCATTCCGCGTTGTCGGTTCCTCACTGGGCGAGTTGAGAAATGCTTCCACCGGAAGCGTTCAATAAAAGAAAAGTTGGGATTTGGAACTTATACATGCTTCTAAGAATTCGAATAATCTTAGTTCTTATTTTCACGGCTACTTCTCTCTATGGCCAACAGGCTGATTCGCTGCGAGTTTTCGTGAAGAATCACGACACGGGCGAGCCGATAGCTGATGCTAAGATCACGATAAAAGGCTCTGGGATTCTTGCAGCTACCGATTCCAGCGGCTGTGCTGTAGTCTCAAATGTTTCGGCTGGCGAGCAAACCATCGTAATTGAATCGCTCGGTTACACCCCTGTTGAGCTATCCCTTTCGTTCCCTCTTTCCGATACATCCGAACGCATTATTGAGCTTGAACTCACCAACGAGCTTGCAGAGGTAACGATCGAATCAACCCGCTCCGGTCGGACGATCGAGGCCGAACCGACGCGCGTTGAAGCGATCGATGAAGAAGAGATCGAAGAAAAGATCAACATGCGGCCGGCAAATGTCTCGATGGTGCTGAATGAAAGCACCGGGATAAAGGTCCAGCAGACCTCGGCCACATCCGCAACGCAGAGCATTCGCATTCAGGGCCTTGACGGGCGTTACACACAGATGTTGAAGGACGGATTCCCGTCATTCGGCGGCTTTGCCGGGAGCCAATCGCTGCTCGAGATACCGCCGCTGGACCTGAGGCAGGTGGAGATAATCAAGGGCCCGGCGGCAACCTTCTACGGCGAAGGAGCGATCGCCGGGGTCGTTAACTTCATCAGCAAATCGCCCGGCGAGGAGGCTGAGTCAACGCTCCTGCTTAACCAGACATCCGCACTCGGTTCCGACGCTTCGCTTTTCACGACCCGAAAACTCGGGCGGTTTGGCTACACATTTCTGGGGCAGTTCAATTATCAGAATGAGTATGACGTAGATGACGATGGCTTCAGCGATCTGCCGCGAACATACTCTTTTGCGATTTCGCCGCGTGCGTTCTTCTATCTCGATGAGAAAACGCAGTTGACGATAGGAAATTCGACCACCTACCAGAACCGAAAGGGCGGCGATATGAGTGTCATCCGAGGAAATATCGGCCCGCAGAACATCTATTTTGAGAAGAATGTCTCAGTTCGGAATGTCACGACCGCGAACTTTACTCGAGAACTAGCCAAAGGACGCCGTTTCGTCGCAAAACAGAGCATCGCTTTTTTCGATCGAGATCTGAAAACGCCGGGCTACAACTTTGCCGGCACGCAGTTGAATTCCTACACGGACATCGCCTTCTTTGCGCCGGTCAAAAACCACGCACTCGTCTTCGGTTTTACGGCCGCTTTTGACCGATTCGATGAGGCGAACGCCCTGCCGGACGCGGCCGAGCGCGATGAGCTACGAGCTTCCTTCGGTGGATTTGTCCAGGACACGGTGGACATCACCGACCGCCTTTCGATCGAGGCCGGACTTCGCGTTGACGGCACTCGTGATCATGGTGCCTTCGTATTGCCTCGCGTCTCTGTGCTTTATCGGTTCACGGAGAATTTGACGAGCCGCATCGGATTCGGTCTCGGGTATAAGACCCCGACCATCTTCACGGAAGATTCTGAAACGCTCCTTTTCCGCGGCGTGCTGCCGATCGAGGATGGGCTGAAAGCAGAGCGTAGCCGTGGCGGGACGTTTGATCTGAATTATCGAGCTACCATTGCAGACAGTATCGGGCTCTCGCTCAACCAAATGTTCTTCTACACGCTGATCACCGACCCGCTCGTACTCGAAGAGCGGCCAATGGGAGGTTTTGCCTACGCGAATGCTGACAGCTCGGTGATCAGCCGGGGCTTTGAGACGAACCTGCGAGCCGATTACAACATCGCAAAGCTCTTCATTGGTTATACCTACACCGACGCGAAAGCCGGTTATCTTCCGGGCAATCGCATCCTGCCGCTTACGCCGAAGAGCAAGATCAATTCTTCCCTTATCTTCGAGGAACACGACAGCTTCAAGGCCGGCATCGAGGCCCACTTTACGGGACGTCAGACGCTCTCGGACCGCACATCAGCCCGCTCCTACACAGTTGTCGGTATATTCGGCGAGAAGATCTTCAAGAACTATAGCCTCTTCATCAACGCCGAGAACATCACCGATGTAAGGCAAAGCCGCTACAGCCAGGTCGTCTTTCCGCCCTTCACTGCTCCGACCTTCGCGGAGGTCTATACGCACCTTGAGGGTCGCGTCTTTAACGGCGGTATCAAGATCAGGTTTTGAACTTAGCGCCGCTTCCAAGTTCGGCGCAGTGTTTTGGAGCTCACAAAGTAGAGCAGAAAGCCCGACATAACGGTCAGGATGCCGAGGATGGAAAACGCTCTTAGAACGTAGTTGTTGATATTGTCGCGGCCGGAGAAATCCATTGTGTGAAGCATCCAAAGGAAGTCGAATGCCCGCCAGCTATTTGTGCGGACGGCATGGACCTGCCCATCGTTGGTGCCGACGTACACCGTAGCATTCTCCGGGTGCTTGAGTGTGATCGCCCATGCCGGAAGCGGTTTTTCGCGATACTCATGATGCCCACTTATCACTTCTTGGGTCACGAACTCGACAGTTGCAACCTCCGAAGGCTGATGCATCATTCCGGTCGCAATTGTCTTCGCCTCGTGTTCATTGATCGGATCGCGAATCCGCCCGTTTGCGGCATGAACTAGTACGGCTCGAGCTTTCGGGCCTTTGCCGTAAGTGATCGAGTAATAAGGCTCGCCCATCACGGCAACCATTCTGAATTTATTGAGGTCGGCGGCCTCACCATTCGCCTGCGAAGCCATCGCCTCATGCGGCGGCATTGTGAACAGCGACGGATCGGGCATCGCGGCCTCATGCCGAAGATGGTCGCCGTGTATCTCATCAAGGACCGTCCAGCTGAAATACAGCCCACCGAGCGTCCATAGAAGAAACTGGACCCCGATGAAAACACCGAGATACCGATGCACTTTCCGGATGTAAAAATTGCGGCCTTTTAGGTTCATAGCGGCACGCCTCGGCGGCTGCTGGTCTTTTTAACAGAACATGGCCCGGTTCGCAATGCGGAAACCGGGTGTCAGCAGTTTTTGGAATTCTCCAAAGCTGTTGTATTATTACGTTTCGTCAGATCTTGGCGGGTTCGTCTATCGGTTAGGACGCAAGATTCTCAATCTTGAAAGACGGGTTCGATTCCCGTACCTGCTACCATCCTTTAAATTCCCGAAAAAAATGTGGTGCCCTCGGTAGGATTCGAACCTACAGCCAACAGATTATGAGTCTGCTGCTCTAACCGTTGAGCTACAAGGGCACGAATCAATAAGATTAGATCAATCGCGGTTTTGTGGCAAATCTGAACCTTCGGGTTTCGGCCGCGGCGGCGCTTCATGTGGTTCCTCTGCCCTGAACGACAAGCTATCGCCAAAAACCGGAGGCGGC
The DNA here is from genome assembly GCA_016716435.1 of Acidobacteriota bacterium. Lineage (NCBI taxonomy): Bacteria > Pseudomonadati > Acidobacteriota > Acidobacteriota bacterium. The sequence continues at coordinate 212,298 of JADJWI010000007.1, forward strand.
GGCGGTTGGTCAATGTTCCCGGATGAACTAAGGATCACGTCAAACCGTTTGAGCTGACGCCTTGTGGTCTCTTTTACGATATAGATGGCCAATGTACCGGCGGCTACCGTAAATAGTGCGCCTCCAAGAAAGAACGGTGCGTGATACTCGGAATCCGGCTGTTCACCACGTCCATAAAGTGCGTTGGAGATGCGATACAACACATTCGATGTTAATAATGTTCCCCACCAAAATCCCACTTCGACCGGCGTTCCTGAAGGAGTATGCAGATAGCCGGTCTCGACGTCGAAGTCCGGATCGCTTTCGTTAAACAATTCTCGGATTACTTGGAACGGTTTGACTAGGTTAGCAAAAGGAATGAACCACCAACCTACCGCCCAGCCCGGAGTGAACTCCAGATTTCGAGCCTTGAGTACGCTGAGATTGCTATAGGCCCGGTGTACCCAGATCAAAAAGGCGATGCCTGTAGCTACTCCAAGCGGAAACTCAATTACCGCTATAGTGTTTACTACGAAAGCGAAAAGCGTAATGATACCGCCATCCTCGACATAAACTGTCCATTCGGGAAAAACAATGATCATTCCCCCGAACACCGTATAGACGACATCGCATATGACGTTCAAAGCGAGCAGGCCTATGGCCACCCAAGAAACGAAAAGAGGGTCGCGGAAATCATCGCTTTTGAATGCGTTTACCATATTTTCGGTCTGATCGTCAGAATGTCGGCGGGGGCGGCGGGCCTGACGCCGTGGTCGGATCTTCGTCGGGTATCTGCGAGACGTGCCGAAGGATGAGCCACATTCCCAGAAGGCTCAGGCCCAGCCCGGCAAACGAAATTAAAACCGCCGGCCAGTAAATGTCCTGCTCAACCGTGTCGATGTTCGAACCCGATGCGATATATGCGACGGCGACGATCGTAGCGGCGACCAGCGGAAGCACCCACTGTAGCCCGATGCCGACCGCAAGGCTGATAACCGCCCAGAGCCCGCCGTTCCTACCATTTGAATTCGCGCTCCGAAAGGTGTGGATGGCGAAGATGACGATCGCAATGATTCCAAAGAGAGAGAGCATTGTGAACCTCCGTAAGCTATTCTGCGTGTGTCGCGTGACGTTTCCCGAAAGTTAAATTATCTGCTATATTTCCCTAGCTCTCTCAGAATCTCAAATTTGTTTCGAGGAAAAATCTAATGAGCGCAGTATCTGATCCCGGCAGCTCCAATTCGACGGGCGGTTTCTTTGGCCATCCGAAGGGCCTCTCCACGCTTTTTTTCACCGAGATGTGGGAACGCTTCTCGTTCTACGGCCTGCGGCCCTTGCTGGTGCTTTTTATGGCCGCTGCGGTAACGCAGGACGGCTGGGGCTGGGATCGCGGGGAGGCTTCGGCGATCGTCGGCATCTATGCAGCCTGTGTTTATTTGGCCTCGCTTCCCGGCGGGTGGATCGCCGATAAACTTCTGGGACTTCGCAAAGCCGTACTCTACGGCGGAGCTTTGATCTCGCTCGGCCACCTGACCATTGGCGTCTCTGCCCTTGTTGATTCCAAACTGCCGTTCTTTCTCGGCCTTGTTTTCATCGTGCTCGGCACGGGGCTTTTGAAACCGAATATCTCCGCAATGGTCGGCGATCTTTATCCCGAAGGCGGAGGCCGACAGGACGCGGGTTTCTCCATCTTTTACATGGGGATAAACATCGGCGCAATGGTCGGAGCTTTGGTCACCGGATACCTCGGCGAAGAGATCGGCTGGCATTGGGGCTTTTCGGCGGCCGGCGTCGCGATGCTCATCGGTTTGCTTCAGTTTTGGCTGATGTCGCCGAAAACGCTTGGCGATATCGGCTCCGAGCCGACCAGACACCCTGACCCGGCGATCCAAGCAAAACAGGAAATGCAGGTAAAACTATTTACCGGCATCGGGCTCGGCATCTTGGCTCTCGTTATCGTTTTGGTCGCAACTGGCGTTTTGACCATCAACGCTCCGGTGGTCGGTCAATATTTAGCCTATGTCCTGGTCGCGATCGCTTTCGGATATTTTGCCTATCTTTTCGTCTTCGGCGGTTTGAGCGGCGAGGAGAAGAAAAGGGTCGTCGTCATCGCCGTCCTGTTCATCTTTGCCGCGATCTTCTGGTCGGCATTTGAGCAGACGCCGACCGCACTCAACCTGTTTGCACGCGATTTCACAGAGCGGACCATCGGGACATTCGTGATTCCGGCTACATGGTTTCAATCGATAAATTCGCTCTTCATCATCATCTTTGCCCCGGTCGTAGCCGCATTCTGGAGCTACCTGGCGAGCCGCAAGATTGAACTCTCAAGCCCGGTAAAGTTCGCCATCGGTCTTGGCTTCGCAGCTCTCAGTTTTGTGTTGATCCTTCTCGCCTCGAACATGGTGGTCTCGTCCGATGGGGCTAAGGTCTCGGCCATGTGGCTGATCATCTTCTATCTATTCCTTACACTCGGCGAGCTTTTCGTCAGCCCGGTCGGGCTTTCCTCGATGACGACGCTATCTCCGCGGAGGTTTGTCGGACAGGTGATGGGCATCTGGTTCATCGCTTCGGCCCTCGGCAACCTGATCGGCGGCCTTGTAGGCGGCAACGTTGACCCCGAGAACCTCACGCTGATGCCGAAGCTCTTTACCACGACCGCACTTTTCCTCGGCGGAGCGGCCGTCGTGCTGGTCATCCTCGCGATACCAATATCCCGCATGATGCGTGAGGCAAAATCCATTGATCCGCCCGAAGACCCAATAAACGAGGTACCGGACACAATGCCGGACGAAAAGTAGGTTTCTTGAAGCCAAAAGCAAAAAGGAAAAAGCCAGCGTATAGCTGGCTTTTTCCTTTGAAACATTGCTTGAGCGAATCTACTTCTCCCGCTCTCGGTAGGCCATCATCGCCTCGGCCGAGCCGGCGTGGACGATCTCCGGCTTGTGATACTTCCAGTGCTTTTCGAAGTCTTCGTCTGAGAGCTCGGGCATTTCGGTCCGGGTTTTCTCTTTTAAATAATTTTCCGCCCAGGCACGAATTTCAGGATCTCTGTTCAACGCCGTGCGGGCTCCGTGCATCAAATTGTCACGTTCCATTTCTCTGATCTCCTTGTGGTAGGTTAGATTCTAGTGGGCGGCCCTTTGCTCTGGCAAGGGCTCATTTTTTAATATTCGCAATTCGCGTTCGTCCGTCTCTTCTCGCGGCCGGACGTCCGATTCGGGGGTAATTGATCAAAGTGAAACAATTTTTACTTTCGCTCCTGCTGCTTTCGTCCTTTTTCGTCGGAAGCATCGACGCACAGCGCACACGTCCGGCACAAAGGCCCGCGACAACGGCAACCACAGCACAGCCGGCACAAACTCGGCCAAGCTTCGAGGTCCCATTCGTCAGCAAGACACTGCCGAACGGCCTTGAGGTCATCGTTCTCGAAGACCCGAGCCTGCCGATAGTAACGGTCGAGCTTGCCGTCCGCAACGGGTCTTTCACCGAGCCACCGGAACTAAACGGCCTCTCGCACCTTTACGAGCACATGTTCTTCAAAACGAACTTAGCCTCGCTGCTTTTTCAGTGTCAGCCCTTCGTTCTCCGCGGCGGCGTTAACCCGGTCTGTGACGAACCGATGCGGCTCAAAGACCAGATCGGCGATGTCAGCTACCTTCGCGATGTGGATAAGCTCGGCATCGCACAGAACGGCTCGACCCGCGAGGAGGTCGTAAATTACTACTTCACCACGACCAGCCAGAACCTGCCGACCGCGGTAAGGATAATCAACAACGCCGTCCGATACCCGCTCTTCGACCAGCAAGAGCTTGAGAATGAGAAGCAGATCGTGATCGGCGAACTTGAACGGAACGAATCGAACCCGTTCTCATATCTTTTTCAGGAGCTGAACGACCGTCTCTATTTCAAGTACCCGACGCGAAAGAATCCCGGCGGCACCCGAGCAACTGTCGCTGCCGCAACGACCGAGAAGATGCGGATAATCCAGTCGCGGTATTACTTTCCCAACAACGCTGCACTGATCGTCACCGGCGATGCGAAACCCGACGACGTGTTCAAGCTGGTTCAAGAAACAATGGGCAGTTGGGAACCGCGGAAGGTCGATCCTTTTAAGGAGTTCCCACTTGTTGAGCACCCGCCGCTCCCGAAAAGCAGCGGTGTGGTCATCGAAAAGAACACCGGCGAGGAAAGCCAGAGCGAAGACCAGAACGTTTTTATACTGCTCGGCTGGCACGGGCCATCTATCGGCAAGGACGATGCCTCGACCTATGCTGCCGATGTCTTTTCCTACATTCTCTCGCAGCCCGATCATCGATTTCAGCGGAACCTGATCGATACCGGCCTCGCGTCGTCCGTCTCGATCAATTACTACACGCAGCGAAACGTTGGGCCGATCACGGTGTTTCTGATCACGACTCCCGATAAAGCCAAGGCCGCCCTTAAGGCCGTCCATGCCGAGATCGGACAGTTTACGAACCCGAACTATTACACCGACGAAGAGCTTGAGAATTCAAAGAATATCTTGGAAAACCTCGACCTCTTTGACCGCGAGAAGCCTTCCGAGTATTCGCATACGCTCGGTTTTTGGTGGTCCTCGACCGGGATCGATTATTTCCGCGGATATCACCGGAATCTCCGGGCTGCCTCGCGTGCGGACATTAACCGCTACGTGAATACCTACATAACAGGCAAACCGCGAGTCGGCGTAGCCTTGGTAGCTCCCGAGGCGAAGGCGAAAGCCGCCCTTACCGAGCAAGACCTTACGGGAGGTGCGAAGTAATGAACTATTCGAACCTCCGAGCAATTTTTATGATCAAGAACCTTCGAGTCGCTGCCTTTTTGTTTATTGCAGTGGCTTTCGCTTCCGCCACCTCGTTTGCCCAGCCCGCTGCGGCCATTAACGACTCTTCGAAGCTCGTTACCGAGTTTGAGGTCAACGGGCTCAAGGTGCTTGTCAAACAGCGGCCTTCGGCCCCGACATTCTCGGGCGGACTCTTCTTCAAAGGCGGGGTTCGCAATTACACCGCAGAGACCGCCGGCATCGAAAACTTTATGCTGAACGTAGCGACCGAGGCCGGCAAACGCTTCGACCGTCAACAGGTCCGCCGCGAACTCTCGCGGACCGGAAGCTCGCTTGCCGGCTCGGCCGGAAGCGATTTCGGCGTGATCTCTTTCGTCTCGACCAAGGAGAATTTCGACCGCATCTGGAATGTTTTTACTGACGTCACGCTCGACCCGGCTTTCGCTACTGAGGACGTGGAACGTGTCCGCCAGCAAATGCTTGCTGGCCTTCGCGAACGCGAAACCAGCCCCGATGCCGCCTTGGCAGCGGCACAAGAGCGGGTTCTCTACGCCGGGCATCCTTACGGCATCGACTCGCAGGGTACGATACCGTCCGTTCAGGGGTTTACGGCCAATCAGCTCCGCGAGCATCACAAGAAACTGATGCAAACCTCGCGGATGCTGCTTGTCATTGTCGGTGATATCGACCCGAAGCTCGTCCGCGAAAAGGTCGAAGCCGCGTTTGGCAAACTTCCGAAGGGCAACTATAAGCATGAGCCGCTGCCGGCTCTTGATTTCTCGAAGCAGACGCTCGAGGTCACTAGCCGTTCGCTGCAAACGAATTACGTTCAAGGAGCTTTCCCCGCTCCGTCGCTCGCCGACCCGGACTATTACGCGATGCGGGTTGCGGTGACGATCCTTCAGCAGCTTGTTTATCAGGAGGTCCGCATCCAGCGGCAACTCTCCTATGCCCCAAACGCCGAGATGAATAATCAGGCGGTAAACTACGGGTTTATCTACGTGACGACCGTTGACCCAAATCAATCCGTAAAGGTAATGCTCGATCAGGTGAACCTGCTTCGTACCCAGACCGTAACCGATGAGTTTATCGACGGGATGGCCGGGCAATTCGTCACGCAGTATTATACCGATCAGCAAACGAACGCCGCACAGGCGGCCGAGCTTGCCCGGTATGAGCTTATCGGCGGCGGTTGGAAGCGTTCCTTTGAGTTCCTTGAGAAAATGACGGCGGTTACGGCCTTGGACGTTCGCCGAGTTTCTGAGAAATATCTCAAGAACTTCCGTTTCGTTGTTGTCGGAGACCCGCGGTCGGCCGATCCTGCCGTGTTCACGGCCCAATCGCGTTAACCATAGCGGTTTCATCAAAAAAGGAAAGAGTCGGGACCGCTCCCGACTCTTTCGCATTTTATAACCGACGCTATTCGCCATCCTTACCTTTTCTTTCCGAAGCAAGCGGAGGTGAGGGCTTCCGTGGTTCGGGTTTTGACTCGCTCTTTGGCGGAGCGGGCTTTGGCGTTTCTCTCCTCGGCGGCGGGCTCGGCCTCGGGGCCGGTGCCGGACGCGGTGCCGGAGTTTCACGCCTCACTGGCGGTTCGGCCCTCCGCGGGGTTTCCGTCCTTGGCGGCTGAGGCTGTGGTCTCGGCTGCGGATTGAAGGGCGGCGATGGCCGTGTATTTCGCTCGACCGGCGGCTCGGGTTTTCGGTCCGGCGATGTTTGCCTCGGCGTGGGCCGCGGTATGTATGTCGGCGTCCGCTCCGGCGGCTTTGAGGTCACCTGCGGTTCGACCCTCGGCACGCTGCGGTCGAAGGCACCTGTTCTGCGTCGCGGCTCTGCCGTCGTTTGCGGCGGCGTCCTTTCCGCAGGGACGGGTGTCGTCACGAGCGGCGGCCTTCCGCCTAGCATTCGTCGGTCCTTGAGTTCACGGTCAAGCGGAGCATTCGGCTTTCGCGTTTCGGCACCGGTAGCGACCGGCACTTCACGTTTCGCGATCACCGGTTTCTCTGTCAAAATGCCGCGGCCCGGTTTCCGATCGATACTGCCGATGTCCGGCATGTTCGGCGGCGTTTTATTCTCGAAAGGCGATTTCGTCAGTATTTCCCTCGCGTCCGCCAGCGGAGGCCTTTGTCCGGCCCTCGGCTCTCGGCCGAAGTCCTTCCCCGGAACGGTAACTACCGAACCAGCCGGAACCCGCTGAAACGGCGGAGTCCGAAGCCGTGCCATCCGTTCGGCATTGCTCTGCCCACTCGGCACCGGTTGCGTTGGCTGAGTCGGATTTGGTGTGCTTGGTCGCGGATTTCGGCCGCGACGCCGGTTTCCGTAATACCGCCGATTGTAATCGTAATAAGGATATTGATATGGCAGCGGATACCAGCAATAGTTGCCGTTTCGTTGCGTCAAAACAACGAGTGCCGGCCGCCACCAGCTTCTGCCGCCGCGGTATGAGCTATACGGCGACCAATACCATCGGCCGCGATGCCAGACCCAACGGCCGTGGTGATATGTCGCCCAGCCCCAAGGTTCGTCGTTAACCCAGACCCAGCCGTAGGATGACATCCAACGCCAGTGTCCGTAGCGATAGGGCGACCAATCGTTGTAGCTGCTTATCGTCGAGGAATATGGCCGCCACATATATCCATAGTCCTGCGTGTATTCCCAGTCGCCGTAGCTATCAAGCTCGTCGGCGCCGTAGATATCGCGGTCGTAATACGTACCGTAGTGCGCGTTCTGCAACCGTCGCGAGATCGCTGAATCACGCTCGACCACCCAACGGTCAAACTCATCAGAAACACCTGCGTAGTCCAGGTTCTCCCAGTCGCCCGCACTCCGACCGTCGATGATCACCCGAGCCGAACGGCCCGAGCGAAGCGTAAAGCCTGACGTCGAGGAGTAGATGCGAGCTTCGCCCGTTTCGCCCGTGCTCACTCGCACATCGATATCGCCGGGGCGGCCCGAGTCAACGCGGTACGTCCCAGACGTCTGAGCCGCAAGCGTCATCCGCGGGGCATCTATCTCAAAAAAGGTCTGCTGAGCATCGAATTCAAGCAGCGTCGCGCTCGCCGTTCCTTGCGGAACGCTCAAGGCGATGCCTTCGTCCTTAAGCGTCACGATGCGGAGCTGAGAATCAAATGAAAGGCGTACGAACTTATTCAAACCAAACTGGATCTCGACGCGACCATCGGAGTTGGTCACAAGCTCGTCGCCCTCGACCAGCGGCAGATTCAGAACGGCGACTTCCCATTCTTCAGTGCCCTCACGACGGACGCGTGCCTCGCCGCGGATGTCGCTGATGCGGGCAACGCGGTCGGTCACAATCGGCTCGTCGCTTCCACTGTCGCTGTAAAGAGCGTTTTCGCTGTAATAGTCATCCTGGCCGGCCACAGATGGGACGAGCATTGCGGCAAGGGCGAGGATCATGATCAAAGTCTTTGTAGCTTGGGGTCTCATAAATTTCTCCAATACGCTTTTCGGGGCGAGCCGCATGCATTCGGTGGCCGAACGCAGCGTTTTATTAAGGATTTCTGCAATAATCGTTCCGAAATCGTATATCTATGTGGAAATCGGGCTCTCGGCGAGCTACAAAAGTGGATTTGACCGCAAAACTCCATGTTTTACTGCCTCTAGAATGCCCCTCTGACATATGAACCGGCTTCGTCGAGCCCGAGCCGCTACATGGTCGTTCCGAGCCGCCCTGACCAAAACGTGCAACCCAGCATACGTCTTCGGACGTTTTCGTGCGTTGAGAGCGGATCACTCGAGACCCGGATCGACCTTTAGAACGAAAGGCCGAGACGCGATATACATCATTCCCGCATCGTCGAAGGTGATGCCAAAAGCCTGATTAGCCTTGAGAGTTTTCAGCGGGCGGCCCTCGGGTGTGAAGACCGCGATAGAGCTTGTGTCCGAGAGAAATATCCGTCCTGCCGGATCAAGGGCGATGTCGTTTGCGGAGCGAAGCCCGGTCGGGATGCGGTTAAGAAACTTCCCATCCGAAGAGAATTTCACGAGCTCGTCGGTCGTCCGCTCGACGAGAAAAACGAACCCGTTTCCGTCAACATCAACCTTTTCAAAGCCGAAGGAAGAGTTTGAGTCCTTTGCCGCGTTCTTAAAGGAGCGAAGCAGCTTCAGGTCCTTATCGTAGATATCAAAGCCATCGCGGCCGGCCGAATAGACTCGGCCGTCAAGCCCGATGGCAATTCCCCGCAGCCGACGCTCCGCTACCTGTGCGGCGATGGTTCCTTCGTCGCCGTCAAAGGCCGTGATGCCCTTGCTCGTCGCAAGATAAACGCGGCCAGATCGGCTGACGCCAAGATCATAGACATTTTCATTCTCGCCGACTGGCCATGCCGAGATGAACTTCCCGTCCGGCCCGAAGACCTGGATCCGTCCGGGCGAATAGTCTGAGCTGTAAATGCGACCGGCGGCATCTACGGCGACCACGCGGTTGTCCTTGAACCGTCCCGCACCCGTTCCCTCACCGCCGAAACGGAGAAGCTCGGCCATTCCGGCCTCATTGCCGCCCGGCCGGACGGGCCGTGTGCCGGATGGGGTCTCGGACACCGGCCCGTCGATATCGTCCGAGGGCGACGCAACAAGGAATAGCGCGGCAGTGACTCCGGCGATCGCGAGAAAGACCGCCGAGAACACCGCAATAGTGATCGCTCCGACGGCAACGCCCGCCTTCTTTGCCGTACGCGGATCGATGAGCGGGCCTCCGGATGCTGCTCGCTGGATGACCTCGCCGAGATCGACCGGCCCGCCGCGTTCGATCGCCTCGACCGCAGATTTCGATTCGGCAAGCCCCGCTCCGGTCCGCTCGCGAAAGACCTTGATCGCCTCGATCTTCCTGCCTGCGGCACAGAGCCGGCGAACCTCTTCGTTCAACCCGCCCGAACCTTCGGACCCCTGCGACGACACCGGCCGCCCACCAAAAACCTCCGGCGGTACGATCATGGTCGTCCCGCAAAACTGGCACTTCTGCGACATCTGCCCCAAAAATTCAAGCGGGGCTGAACACGAGATACACTTAAATACTTGAGGCATATTTATCTAGGGTCGCCGATCGGCGCGCTGAACGAGGATTAATTCGTGAAAATTTTGCCATACTTCGGTCACCTTTCGAAAAAGTCGGTACTCGAACGTATCGCCCAAGCTGGGACCACCTGCGATCGCCACATCCCTCCCGAGATTCTGCACTGCGAGATCTCTATGTGATTTTTTCATCTTTAACCCGGACTGCTCATTATACCGGCTGATTTGAATGATGAAACCAAACACGATAAAAACTTCGTGCGGATTAACGCAGGTGCTTATGCAGAAAGCGGATGATCTTGTAGCCATCGATGTAGACCCAGGGCTTTTCGCCGAGCGTGTAATGGCCGCAGGGGATGGCGGCTTTGCTGTGGCGGATGCTGTGGCGGCGGAGGGCGTTCATCGTGTCGCGTGTCAGGTGGACGGGGAAGCTGAGGTCGTAGAGCGTGTAGATATAACGCTGCGGGCGGGGCGGCAGGAGGGCGAGCTTTTCGAGATAAGCCATCGGCGAGACCGGCATCCAGAACTCGCGAAGCTGATCAAGCGAGATGCTGCCTTCGATTCCCTCGCGGACGTGATAGGTCGAGAGCCCGTGCCAGACGACATCCGCCATATAACCCGAGACGTGGTTGAAGACGACGGCGTCGATATCAAGGTCATGAACAAAAGCGAGAAATGCGACACAGGAACCGATGCTCGTGCCGACAACTCCGATCCGTTCGTAGCCCTGCCCGCGGAGCCACTTGACCGCCGCACGAGTATCGAGCACCGCCTGCCGGATCGATTGCAGCGAGCGGCCGATGTTCGACGAAACGAGATGATCGGCCCGCTCAAGTTCGGGTGGCATCCGCTCTTCGTGGTAGGGAAGCGTCAGCCGCAGGGCCGAGAGGCCGACGCGATTAAAGAACTTGCAGAGGTCGAAGTAAGTGCCGGCCTTTGCGTTCCAGTGCGGGAGCACAATGACCGCCGCCCGCTTATCCGGATGCGGAAAATAAGCACCAAAGGCGGTGTTGTTCTCAGCCGACGGCGTCTCAAGAGCACTCGGCCAGGTGACGATCGGCATCTCGACCTGCTTGACGGGCCCGGAAAGCTCGGCGGCACTCAGCGATGCGGCCGAAGGATAAAGCCGCCGCTCGATGCTGAAATCGATCTCCGCCGGCAGCGAGAAATAGTCGTCGCTGTTCTCGACGATCCGCTTGGCCGCGGCGGCAAACTCGGTAGCGGGGTCACCGCCGTTGGCCTCGGGCGCAATGAACTCGAGGCCCCATTCAAAAGGCCGGACCTCGCGATTGTCATTGAGCATCGCGAAGTATCGCTCCCGGTTGTGCATGTACCGCCGCAGCATAAACCTCAATCGTATCGCTGGGCGGTGCGAAAAAGCAAAAAAGCCGCCGGAGCAGGTCCGGCGGCAAGTGTCGATAAGCGGTGCGTCTCCCCAGGTTCAATTGACCGCATGGAAATCGACATCAAAGAGGTCTTCATTGAGCTGGACGGATCGGGCAGGAACAGCGAACTGATACTGCCGCCGCTCGACCGTTATGAAATAAAGCCGGCCCGAGCCGAGCCCCTCAATGCGGTAATTGCCAAAGCTGCTCGTGATGGTCTGCCAGGTGTTGCCTTCGCCATCGGTCACGGTGATCGAGGCGAGCGGGATTCCGCTGCCCGCAGCATCCGTCACACGGCCGGCGAGCGTGGCGGGTGCCGAGGTCGGAGCAAGCAGCGAGATCGCGGCATCGGTGAACGTGACCGAAAGGCTTTCGGCCAGGCCGTTGACCGCTTCGCGGCGGACCGGCGAATTGCCGAACGCGATGAGAGCCGAGGCCGGGTTGGTCGGAGCGACCGTGAATGTAATCGTCACAAGCTGCTGCGTACCGGCCGGAAGTGGCTGCGTCGGGTCCTTATCGAGCACGATGCCGAGCCGCCCTGCGGCCGCCTGCGAGGAGTTGACGGTCAGGCTCATTCCGGCGGCACCGGTACCGAGCGAGATGTTCGCCGGGCTTGAGATGACCTGCGGGTCGAAACTAAGCGTAAAGCCGACCGCTACCTCATCGCCTTGGGCCGCGAGTTCGATGGCAACGCCGACCTGGTTGCCGGAGCGGGTGAGCCTAACGGGCCTTATTTCGCGAGAGCCCATCGCCGACTCACGGCCAGCAACGGTCTTGACCGAGGCTCCGCCAGTGGCGGCATTCGGGCCGGCAGCGTTCTTGACCTCATCAAGCCCAGCAACATAACGGCGGGATTGAATGATATCGCCGACCGAGAGCACGCCGTCTCCGCTTGTCGCGAGCGGTGCGGTATCGGCCCGCTGGAACTCGTTGTATTGGAAGTCGGCATCGAGCCCGGAGACGAACCGCCGCACCTGCGTGAGATCCGCGATCGAGACCGTGCCGTCGTTGTTGCCGTTCGGCCGCGGGGCCAGGTCGCTCTCGGCCGCTCCGCCGAGGATGGAGACGACAGCGCCGGGCGTGGCGGGTATCGTCTCGATGTTCCCGGCATTGTCGGTGGCGACGGAGAAGAATCGATACGTTCGGCCCCAGTTACCGAGGAACACGGCAGAACCCGGGCCTTCGGCACTCAGCAACGGTTGGTACTGCCCGCCGTTCTCAGAAAAATATACAGTGACGCCTTTCATTCCCGAACCGCCAATGGCGTCGTTGCCGTCCCATGTGAGATTGATCTCGGGCGTATCGAGCGTAGCCGGCAGCGGGGCGACGCTGCTCGTTGGGATGTCCGCATCGAGTGTGTTCGAGGTCGCGTTTGTGACGATCGGCTCGTTCTCATCGAAGAAGATCGTCGCGAAGTTCGCGATCTCGGTGCCGGTGGTTTGCGTGGCCTTCGGCTGGACCGTAAAGGTCACAAAGCCCTCGCCATCGCGTTCCTCGTTGTTTGGCGGCAGCAGGCCGACCAGCGGACTGAGCGGCCGCTCATTGGTCTGTGGATCGATGGCTGTCAACGTCCAGGTGACCGTTCCATTCTGGATGTTAAGCCCGGCCGAGATCTCAGCTTGAATGTTTCCGAGGTCTTCGCCAAGCTGCATTCGCGTTTGATAGAAAGCACGATTCTCCGGAACCGCAACGCTGTATTGCTTAAAGCCGATCTCTTTGAGCCGGAACGTCCGCGGGTCGAGCGTAGGCGGAAGTTGATCGACGATCTTCACTACCTGCGCAGGAGCCTCCGCGGTCGCCAGATTCTCAAAGTTGATCCGATATTCGATCGGCTGTTGGACTCCAACGAACTTCTCAGCACCATACCCGGCGGGCCCAAGCTTTTCGTTTGGATCGATCGAAAATGGTTGTCGGAAGATGACCTCTTGTTTGAAGCGGCCACCGAGACAGTCATCAAGCTGACTGAGGAGTTGGATGAGAGTGAGAGCGATCGAAACGGCTCTTATCCATGGGATAGCTTTACCCGCGCATTCAGCGATCTTGGGAAGGGAGTTAACGAGTTGCCCTGCGATCGACGAAACCCAATCCCAACCTCCCGGTCCCCCGGTCGCTTCCTTGAGGAACAGCCCAGTCATCGAATCCGCTGCAGCGGACGCCAGAGTCCAAAGGCCCTTGAGACAATCGCTCGGCAGCAATTCGTTGAGTGCAGCAAAAAGAACCTGCCGGAAGAGTTCGAGCCAGCAACTCGGGTCAACCGGTTGTGCTCCTCCGGACAAACGCATGGCGGCGAGGCTGGGGTCGAGGGCCCCGAAATCTGGACCGAGGGCCTGAGCTCCTTCGTTGAGCGAAGGAAGCAACTGAATCGCAACCGGAAACTCACCGAAGTTGAATGGGAGGGCAACATCGACCTTGATGTTTATGCTCGAGTTCGCTCGAAATATTGGAGCGTAAAGCATGATCACACGGATTCCGTCGATATCGGCGTGGATCGGGATCTGTGCAGGGTCAGCGCCGGGCGGGAGTCCGGCTACAGGATAATCGACATAGTTCGAGCGGTCGATCGAGTACGAATACCCCGCTGGTATCTGGATAAAGATGGGAACATACAAAGCATCGTTGATACCGTCGTTATGGGCAGTAAAGGTAAATCGTTGGGTCAATCCGCCGCGGCCGACAGTTGGTCCCGGAGGTATCGAGGCGCGGAGTTGGTAGCCGCCGCCTTCGACGATCTCAAAGCCATCTTCGAGTGTCGTGGATTGGCTGTTCGGGTTGGTGACCACGACGTCATACGATCCCGCCGGTTTACCGTTGAGGTCAAAGATGGCGGCGATACGCGTTGGACCGGCGGCCATTTGAGCGGGTGTGATCTCAAGGCCGCCCGAGCCTACGAGCTTGAGGCTCGCGTTGGCATCGAACTTGGCCCCGTCAACCTGGAGCGACGCGATTCCGGCGTTGCCGGCCGATTCCGGCGAGACGCGTCGAACCGTAAAGGGAAGCAGTTCGGCGCGGAGCGTCACGTTCTGCGGTGCAAGGTTAGAACCCTGTTCCTTCTTTTCGGCGGCGGCCTTATTGCCTTCGCGAAGCTGTTCGGCGAACGATCCGGGAACGACATCGCCCCGGATCATCGTGAAGTACGAACCGGCTTGCGTGTTCGAAACCACGTTCTCCTGATCGGGCTCGCCCGGACGGAAGCCTTGCAGCTCATAGTTCGCCCGCGAGACCATCGAACCGGAGCGGGTATAGAGTTCGTTGCTCGAGCCCGTTTCACCGTCCAGGTTGATGAGCATCACCTCGTCGGCCGGCGTGTTGAGCACGCTAAAGAATCGCTCCTGTCCGGTGACGAGCGTGGTATTGACCGGCACGCCGAGCGTCAGGTTCTGGACGCTTAACTGTGTCTGCCCGACCGAGGCGGCGACGTTGTTCGTCTCGTTCGACTCGCGAACCGAATTGCGGGAATCCGTTCGAACGATCACGTAGTAGCTGCCGGGATCGACCGGCGGGATGACCGTTTCGAGCGTTTCCGTATAGCTCGCGAAGCCGGCGAGAGTTCCGCTTCGTTGTTTGGAACCAATTACAATATCGCCGCTGTCCCAGGTCGTATCGGTCGAGAGATAGAGCGTGTCCTGCCAGATGCCGGAGGCGGAATTCGAGCTCGAGTTCTGGACCGTCCACTCGAATGTTGCCGCTTCGCCGAGAACGATCCCCGAAGGAGGCGTTATGTTCGTGACGTTGAGTTCGGCTGGCGGCGGCAACTGTAGTTCAGTGTTAGCAAAGCCGAGATTATTGCCGTTGTTGGTTTCGACAACTTCGTTGTGCCGGTCGGTGATGATCAGGATTCGGTAGTCACCCGTGAGTCCTGCGGGAATGGCGATCTGGCGATTCTCGGTATAATAGCCGCCGGCGGCAAGTCCTTCATTTCGGCGACGGAACTCGAGAAGCGTATCGCTCGGGTCGTATATCGCGTCACGGGAGAGCACGACCCAATCCGACCAGGTGCTGGAGGCTGTCGCTTCCGAACCGGTGTTTGTGACGGTCCACGAGATGTTGGCGAACTGTCCCGAGTAGATCACAGGATCGACATTCACCGTCGTTACCTGAAGATCGACGGCCGGAGCGGTGAGCGATATCGGTACAGCCGTGGCGTTGTTATTGTCGTTGATCCCTTCGGCGACGTTTCCGTCGGCGTCGGAGACGACGATCAGGTAGTAACTGCCGACCGGCAGGTTTGGTATCGTAGCGGTCACTTGTCGGGAATATGTGCCGTTGGTTCCGAGCGATTGGTTAAGCAGCGATCCACCGATCTGGACGTCGCCAAAGCTGAACGTTGCGTCCGAAGAAAGATAGACGCGATCGACCCAGCTCTGCGAATTGATCGGAGAACCGAAGTTCTGAGCGGCCCAATCGACCGTGATCTGCGAGCCAAGCGAGGCGGAGCCCGGGGCCTGGATCGTATTGACGCGAAGATCCGGCAGGTCGCTTTGAAGCTGAGTTTGTGCAGAGTCCTGATTGTTCTCTTCGAAGGAACACTCCGGAACCGCGTTGTAGAAATCGGTTTCTACGAAAATGATCACGTCACCCTGCAAAAACAGCGGAATATTCACGACCTGGTTCTGCGTGTATTCGCCGTCGATAGCAAGGCCGCCCTGCCGCGGGAAGGTGCCGAGGTTAAAGAGCTGATTATTGTTGATCAGGTAAACGCGGTCTGCCCAGCTAGTTTGGACGGTTGCTCCCGTGCCGAAATTTTTGACCGTCCAAGAGATCGGCATCGCACCGTTGATGACCACCGGCGGCACCGTTATATCCGTAACCCGCAGGTCCGGCGCAAAGCTGCTGATATCGATCGCTTTCGGCTGGCTCAGGTTGTTCGTTTCGCCATTGCCTTTAGGGTCGAACTCAAAGAGCGAATTGTAGGCATCGGTCGCGGCGATCAAATAGTATGTCCCATTGAGGCAAGTCGGAATCGTGACGTTCACCGAGGGGCCGTAACTCTGCCCTGCTCCGAGGCTTGTTCTCGCCGTTGCCCCGAGCAGTATGTCGTTCACAGGATCAAGGTTTTGATCTGCCGAGAGATAGAGAGCCTCTCGCCAATTCCCAACCGCATCGAACGCACCTTGGTTGAGCACGGTGAAAGAAGCCGTGAGCCCTTGGCCGGCAACTATAGAGCTCGGAGCATTTATCGGTGCCGGAATGGTAAGATCCGGCGGCGTGCCGAGCACATTCAACGGCGAGCCGGGCTCGACCCGGTCATAGTCGCTGTTGTTGTTTTCGTCGTTGAATTCGTAAACCTGGCCGAACGCGTCCGTGACAACGAAGACGTAATATTCGCCAAAGGCATTCTGCGGAAGCGTGACGCTGAAGTTTGAGACACTGTAGTTTCCGCCCGATGTGAGCGAGCCATTTCGCGGCCGGCTGCCGATGACCGGATCAACGCCGTCGAGGACGGCATCGCGAGAAAGAATGATCGTATCGGTCCAGTTCGATTCGTTCGCCGGCACCGGGCCGTCGCCGTTGTTCGTCACCGTCCACGAAACAGCGATCGGAGCTCCGCCAAATCCTTCGTCGGGGGCCTGTACATTCGAGACCCTCAGATCGGGAAGTAGTGGCACGTTGATCGTGATCGAACGCACGCTCAGGTTATTTGCCTCGTTCTCTTCATTGACCGCATTGTTAATGTCGGTATTAACGATCACTTGATAGTTTCCGGAGATTCCCCGAGGGATGCGCACGGTCGCCGATGCGACATAACTCTCGCCTGCATCGAGAAAGCTTGTATTAGATGTCGTTGCAAGCGGCGTTGCGGCGTTGAGCGACGGGTTTGGGCCGATGTAGAGCCGGTCGGTCCAGTTCGGAGCGTTGGTCGGGCCGGTGCCGTTGTTGGAAACGGTCCACTGGACCTGTATCTCTTGATCGAAGAAGGCAGTCGGCGGAGCGGTAATGTTCGTGACCGCCAGATCGGGCCGAAGAAGCCTGCGTACCCGGAAGGCGAGAATGTGACGTTGTTATTCTCATTGGCACCTTCATTCACATTGCTAAAGGCGTCGGTCTGGACGTAGACAAAGTAATCTCCGGTCGCGGAGATCGAATTGGTCGGGATCGTCACGTTCTGGACGCGGTTGATGGATTCGCCAGCAGCAATGGGCTGGTTGAGCAAGAACTCACCGAGCAGGACATCGCCGCCAACCTGGTTATCGGTCGAGAAAAAGACACGCTCCCACATCGGGTTCGAGGCGCGGAGTCCGGTGTTGATGGTCGTCCATTGGAGGGCGAACTGGGTGTCAGAATCGACCTCCGTCGGAGGAGTCACACTCTGTACCTGGAGGTCGGGGACGCGGTATTCGAACCGAGTCGGGACGCTCGTGGTGTTGTTAGTTTCGGCCGGACCGCCGGGATTATCCTCGAAAACCTGATTGGCAGGATCGACGACAACATAGATCAATGCATCGCTCGAATCGCGCACCGGAAGTGTCGGCACGGTATATTGCTGAGAAAAGATTGCGATTGGCCAACTGCGAAGGCGGGACTGACCCGCTGAGTGATCAGGATGTCATCGGCATTTCCGATCGTTTGATCGAATGAGAAGTAAACGTTGTGACCGAAGCCGCTTTGTGTTGGCGCTCCTGCGTTCCGCACGTCCCAGTTGATAGTGAACTGAACTCCGGGTTCGATCTCCGCCGGGATCTGGACATTCTCTGTGATCAGGTCTGGGAGGTTGCGGTTCACCTGGATCGGAATGAACGCGTAGTTGTCCTGAAAATTGCCGTTCCGCTCCGGAATATTTCGCCCAACTCGGTAGAAAAGGTAATAGGTACCGTCGGTCGGGATCGCGATCGATGGAATGTTGATATTCGTTGCCGTGAACACCTTCGACTGGCCCGGAACGAGGACGCCCGCGTTGTCGAATTTCAGCCCAACGAAGTTGTCACCCGGGTCATTGAAAAGTATCGGGTCCTGCGATATCCAGATCTCGTCTTCGCGGTAACTGCCGGTCGCGACCTGGCCGTTATTTGTAACCGTGATTTCCGCATTGAAGTTCTGAAGTATATTGACCGTCGGCGGTGCTGCCAGGTTCGACGCAGCAAGGTCGGCAGATGCCGGTGCGATAACGACCGTCGTTCGAGATGTATTGGCCCTTCTGTAGCGATGATGTCGGCGCTGAAATATGTGGTGGATGGCGGGACCGAAAGGATGGTCGCTGCATCGAAAAAGTGTTCACCGAACCTCTGGGATAAACACGCTGGCGGGAACGGTCATCGCCGAAGGATCGGTGGAGGCCAGCGAAATGGTCGTACCGCCGGCCGGTGCAGGATCGGACAAGCGGATCTCGACTTGAACCGAACGGCCCTGAGCAACCGGAAAGAGGAACGGGCCGCCAAGCGATATGCGGGATTTCTGAACCGGCGGGCAGTCAGTCGAGCCGAGCATCGCCCCGGTCATATTGACGAGTGCCTGAATTTCGGTCTCCGAAAGAGCTCGGTTGTAAAGCACGACCTCGTCCGCCATTCCGAAGGCGGTCAGTTCGGGAGCCGTAACGCCATCGCCTTTTCCGATGGTGAAAGGCGCGTCGTTCGTCCCGATGATCTGGTTTTCGGTATGCGTTACAACATGCTGGCCGTTCTTGTAAAGGTGGAACTCGTTGCCCTCTCTTCGAAGAGCGAGATGCGTCCATGTGTAAAGATCCAGCTCGTGGCCAAAGGCCGCAACCCGAGAACCTCCGGATTCGTGGCTGACGTCAATGAACGGGCGGTTGTCCAAATCGACGCCAACATAGAAGTTAGAGCCGGTGCAGCAAGCTCCTTTCCCAAAGAAATAATGCTGGCTGCCAAGCAAGCCTTCCGATAAACCGCGAAGGGCTTCCGGTGTTAAACGTCTCGAAGCGATTGGTGCCGTTCGAACTCGCAATTGCGATCCGTTGGTGCCCGTCTTGACCGGTTCGAACATAAGCGATCTGAGAGCCGTTCGGCGACCAAACCGGCTTTTCAAGAGTCTCGTCAGGTTTCCCTCGATCAGGTCGATCGTGGTTTTGTGCCGTCCGTTGGTGCTACATGCAAATGCCGGACGTGAAGCGGTCGCACTCGAAGAGCAGTTTTGCCCGTCTGGCGACAGGGCAGGTGCTCTGAAGACGTTATAAGAGTCATTACTTCCGTCGACCACCGTCCTTCGCCGGTGCCATCCGGATTTGCGCGGTATATCGCGGCGCCGCTGGTCCAATAGACCTTTTGACCGTTGTGAGAAAAGAACGGATACTCGCCGCCGCCTTGCGTCAACACTTGAAGGCCGGTGCCGTCAGAATTGGCGATCCAAATCGTGAAGTTCCGTTCGAAGACAACCTTCGAGCCATCAGGCGAAAGAGCCGGACGTGAGGTGGAATCATCTGAAAGGATTCGGGATCTCGGTCAAGCCAGTCCCGTCGGAGTTGATAACCCAGATCCGATCCTCGAACGCGTGTTCAAATGTGATCTTTTGACCATCTCGCGAAAAATGAGAAATTTCGCTCTGTCGATGAATTGAAGGTCAGACGTCGTTGATTGAACCGGTCGGGTCCATTATCCAAAGCCTCGCCCGGATCGGCGGGATGGAAGTCACGCATCCGCTGCGTTCGGAATAGGATCTTTGAACCATCAGGAGAAAATACGGGTTCAGAATCGGCGAGAAAGGTGAAGTAAGAAACATCGTTCGATGTGCCAATGTTTTCAAGCTTCTGTAGAGTATTGTCCAGCTCGAACAGGAAAAGCCCGGAAACGTTCTGCAGCTTGTCTTGCTCGCTTGCCTTTCTTGCACTTGCAGGTGATGAGGGTTCCGCAACTGTAGCACTGTTGCTTCCGACCACGGTGGCAACACTCGCACTGACGCCGAAGCGGACGATGCCCAAAACGACAAGCGAAAGCGATGCGGCCGCGAGTATTGACAGTGCAGCATAGCGAAGCGTGGGACGAAAACGACGATTCCTGGGGGATCTCATTTGGCTTTCTCCTAGATATTTGTGTCTCTGGGCAGTAAGGCGTTAATCAATCGAGTTTTGGACCACCTGGGGAAAAAGTTTCCGATTTGCCCGAGATTGGCTGTATAATCTGAAAATTCTTCACCCTATGCCTGAGCCGAACGATGTGACCGAACTTCTGAGCCGGATCGGGAGCGGCGATAAGCATGCCCCGGATGAGCTCTTGCCGGTCGTTTATGACGACCTCAGGCGGCTTGCTCGGGCATATTTCACAAATGAACGGCCGGAGCACACGCTTCAGGCGACCGCTTTGGTCCATGAGGCGTACATCCGGTTGGTCAACTGGGGAGCAGGTTAGCTGGCAGAATCGGGCTCATTTTTTTGCAGTCGCTGCCGAAGTGATGCGAAAAGTACTTATTGACCACGCGCGTGCCCGAAAGGCCGCAAAACGAGATGGCGGCGAACGCGTTCTACTCGAAGAGACGGTCAGCCTTGCCGCAAACAAGCCGATCGATCTCTTGAATCTTGAGGATGCCTTGAGGTGTTGGAAAAGCGATCCGCGGCAGGCTAAGGTTGTCGAGCTTCGGTTCTTCGGCGGTCTATCTATCGAAGAAGCGCGGCGTATCTTCTCGATGTATCGCGGCGACCACTGTCAAGAGAGAATGGAGCTTTGCGAAGGCATGGCTTCAACGTGAACTGACCAGAACTTAGAGGCCGAGATGGACCGGGAGAAATGGTCAAAACTTAAGGAGATCTTTGCACAGGCCGAGGCTCTGGAGCCCGGTGAGCGCGAAGCCTTTGTCAGCGAAGCTGCCGAAGGTGATGCTGAGCTCGCGGTGGAGGGAGCATCACTTCTTAGCTCACGTGACGAGACGGCGAACATACTCGAAGCAAATGCTTTCGACCTGTCGAACGCGTGTTTGCGGACCAAACACTAAAGCCGGCCGGTTCTTTGGAAGCTATCGGATCGTTCGCGAATAAGCAGCGGCGGCATGGGTGCCGTGTTCCTGGTCGAACGCCCCGGCGACGGCGAATTCAAGCAAACCCGGCTTTGAAGTTAGTCCGAAATACCGTTGCGGACGCAGAAACCGAACGACGTTTTTCGTGCCGAACAGAGATCCTTGCGGGGTCTTCATCATCCGAACATTGCCCAACCTTTACGACGGAGGCGTCTCTGAAAACGGTGAGCCTTTCTTTGTGATGGAACACATAGACGGCCTTCCGCTTAACGAGTATGTCTCGAGAGAGCCAATAGTCCGTTGAATGACCGGCTTTGATCTCTTCCTCAAGATCTGTCCAGCCGTGGATTATGCTCACCGCAACCTCACAGTTCACCGCGGTGACCTTAGCCGGGCATGTTCTTATAACATCCGATGGCGAGGCCAAGCCGTTGACTTTGGCCTGGCAAAGCCTATCGATGAGCCGGGCGGCGAAAAAGATCAGACCGCGACGGTTCCCGGCATTCACGCCGCATAAACTGCTCGCCGGAGCAGGTCCGTGGCAAGGGTGACGATAGCTTCCGGACATTTACAGCCTCGGTGTGATCTTTACGAACCTCACCGATTCGAAGCCGTTCGTTTTGACGGGGATGAGCCTCGAGGAGATCGTCCGAACCATTACCGGTTCCGATCCAGGCAACTGTCGAGTTCCGTGTAATGCGAAAAGGGAAGTACTGCGTCTCTGCGGTCGGGCATCGCGTCCGATCTTGATACGATCGCGATGAAGTGCCTTGAGAAGAGGCAGAAGCGGCGTTTATGCGACCGCGGCAGATCTCGCCGCTGATATTCGGCGTGGCGGTTTCTCGACGGAATGCCGATCCTTCGCCCGTCGAGCACTTCTCTTACAGAGCTTCGAAGTTCGTCCGCCGAAACTGGAACGCGGCCTGGAAGGAACGCTCGCGGCGGCTAGCTTGCTTTTAGGGTTTGGGGTGTCCATCTGGCAGGCGGAAGTTGCTCGGGCCGAACGCGACCGGGCCGAGCAGCGTTTTCAGGACGTAAGAAAGCTCTCGAACTCGCTTCTTTTCGAGATCACACCAAAGATCGAGAGACCCTTGGAGGCTCGACCGAGGCCGAGATCTTGGTCAAGCGTGCTCTTGAGTATCTCGACAGCCTTGCTACGGAAGCTCCGCGCGATAGCGAACTTCAAAAAGGAGCTCGCGGCCGCTTACGAGAAGATCGGTGAATTGCAGGCCATCCGAGCAAGCCAAATTTGGGCGACCTTGCCGGTGCACTTTCTGAGCTACGAGAAGGCTAACGCCATTAGGCCCGCCCAACCTGGAAACGCCGGAAAACCTTCGCCTTCTTGCCGAGAACTTTCGTCATTTATCCGATGCCCGCTACTGGCGGGGCGATACACAAGGGACGCCGTCTGGCGCTTTTGAACGGGCGCGGCAGATCTGAGGGGCTTGTGGAGTGCTCATCCCCGCGATGTTTCGCTCAGGCTGGCGTATTTGCGTATCTTGACCGAGCTTTCGCAGCATCATCAGGCGAATAATCAGTATCCGGAGGCGATAGCGTTCGCTGAAAGCGACCATGTGGGAACTGCGGAACTTCCTGCCGATGTCCGCGAACCCGCGAGGTGTCCTTCGTTACGCACGCCGACCTCGGCAAGTCCGCTTATCGTGGAATGGCGAACAGGAACGCCGAAGCGATGATGTCCATCGCGGTTGGCGGAATGGAGAAACTCTAGCCGAAAAGCCGAACGATGCCCGGACGCGCACTGATGTGGCGCGTTTGCGCCATAGCTTGAGAGCGGCATCTCTCGAAGACATCACAATCGGCGAGCGCTCGCTCGAGTTCGCTGGAAGGCATTGCTGACGGCTCAAAGAAAAGAGGGTGTTGAGTTTGACCCGGCCGATATCCAGTTCCGACATGAAAACCTCGCCCGGACGGGAATTATCGGGTCGCGGTCGCCGCCGCAAACCTCAAGCAAGCGACGAAGCATTGGACACGCTAAAGATCGCCGAGACGCAGTTCCTGGTCTGATCGAGCGAGCCGTGAAACCGCGTTCTACCGCACGGACCTTGGCCGTATTTATACGCGGGCCGGACTCGCACGCCGGCTTCGCAACGACCTCGCTGGTTCAAACGCCGATTTCGTCCGCTCGTTAGAGCTATGGCAGCAAGTGGCCGAAAGTGATCCCGGAAACAAGAATGCTCGCCGCGACATCGCTCTTTCGCACCGGTACCTTGCCGAGAACTTTTCGAAACTAGGCGAGAAATGCAAAAAGCCCGCGAGCACTTTCGGACAGCTGTTGATATGCTCAACGGACTGAAGAGCGAGGGGTCGCTCCCCGAAGTTGATGTTAAGCTCATTGCCGAGCTTGAGACCGTCTTGGCAAAACTTTAGTTTCAGTTAACAAACCAGATGAATATAGATCAATTCAGGATCCCGGCCGGCAAGAAGGTCGATCTTTCAAAGTTCAAGACCGACGACACGGACGGTTACAAGGACAAGGATCAGGCCCGCGAGGACCTTGCGAAAAACATTGAGCGGATGACGGAATTGCAGGATATGCTCTACGCACAGGACGTTTATTCGCTGCTCATCGTCTTTCAGGCGATGGACGCCGCCGGCAAGGACGGAGCGATCAAGCACGTGATGAGCGTAAATCCGCAGGGCGTTTCGGTCGTTTCTTTCAAGGCCTTCTGCCGAAGTTTTGCGACCATGATTTCCTTTGGCGGCATCAGGAGGCACTGCCCGGGCGCGGCAAGATCGGCATCTTCAACCAGCCGCTCGCATTGAAGAGGAGTCTGGTCGTCCGCGTGCCCGGCGATCTTACAGGGGCAGCAGCTTCCGCCGGAGATAAAGAATGATCGGACGCTCTGGGCTTTCGACCACATCCGCGACTGGGAGCAGCACCTCTACGAGAACGGCGCACATCCTGAAGTTCTTTGCGGGCATCTGTGTCACGCGAGGAGCAGAAGGAAGCGCTATGGACCCATCGAGGAGCCGGAGAAGAACTGCAAATTCTCCGCCGCCGATGTCAGAGAACATGGACACTGGGACGACTATGAAGCCGATGACGGCGATGGAAATACGTCCACCGACCACGCTCCGTGGTACGTAGTCCCCGCGGATAAAAAATGGATTCACCGCCTCGCCGTCTCGGAGATAATTGTCAAAAGCTCCGAGTCAATGAACCTTCATTATCCTAAGGTCAGCGAAGGAACAACTTGCAGCACTCGGAGGAGCAAAATCGACGCTCGAAGCCGAACGCTGATCGGCGGCGATACGGCCGCCGGGATTGTTCGAGAGTGCCCCGGCGTTCACAATGATTTACCTAAGCAATACAAGTTTTCAGGAGCATTCTGCTGAGAGTTGCCGGGCA